>PUKV01000151.1 GCA_003550645.1 Syntrophomonadaceae bacterium
AGTGGTTTTTGCCCATAATTAAAGCCAGGTTCCAACAGACCTTCCGGTTAACCTTCAGGATTTAACTTCCCCCATCATCGACAGCTGTTTTCCATTGTCCCTTAAGACAATTTCTTTCAGCCTCCGACAGGTTCCTTCAAACCCTGCGCTGCGGTTTCACTGCTTTCCGGCTCCGTTCCGGTTTTACCCTTTCCATTGACTTTCCGCAGTGTTGCCTTGCAGCTGGCCGGCTTGACTGGATAGTCACGGTTTCGGTTCCGGGCTTGCGCCCTTCTCTCTACCGCTTTCTCCCTTCTTGCCTGAACCGGTTCTCCTTCCAATCTCTCAGAACCTGGCTGCATTATGATAGCATCTTTCCGGCACAAATGTCAAGTAGTTTTTAAGATATTTTGAAAATTTTTTTAAGAATTTTTTTAAAGTGAGTAACAAAATTTCACGTAAATACTTGACAGGCTTGGACGCCTGGATCAACGATATCCTGCCAAACAGGGTATCGATGCCCGCTAAAGAAAGGTCGGTTTTTCGGGGCTGATCTTTACTGCAGATCTTCTCAGTGCTTTTTACTTGGGTCTCTTAAATTTCTGGCCACTGTATTATTCCGATAATGCCATCAGTTTACCCGGTCCTCAAAGCTTCTATAGTTAGTGCAGATGATGCTTTATGCCGGGGACCTTTAAAATGGAAATATGGTTTAGTGGAATAAAAAAAAGAAAATAAAGTCTATTATGTATTGACTGATTTAGTTGAATAGTATACACTATACTTGTAATTACAGGATAACATCATGAAAGGATAAACATGGTTATAAACAATCGCAGAAACTCCAACGGCTACATCAATAAAAAAAGTGTTATTCCCTATTATTATCAGTTGAAGGAAATCTTAAAGGCCCTGATTGAGGAAAATATTTTAAGTCAGGGTGAACAGATCCCTTCCGAGAATGAATTGTGTCAAAGATATGAGGTTAGCCGAACCGTGGTCCGCCAGGCCATCAATGAGATGGTCTACGAGGGTTTGCTGATCAGGAAAAAAGGCAAAGGCACCTATGTTGCCAAACCAAAAATATCCGGCAGCCTGATGCAGAGTTTGAACGGCTTTTATAAAGATATGGTTGTAAAAGACCTGAAGACCAATTCAGAGGTTCTGGATTTCTCCATAGTCGATGCTCCCAGGAAGATCGCAGACCGTCTGCAGCTGGAACCAGGCAGTAAAACATTCAAGATTGATCGCCTGCGCTTTGTTAACGATGAACCGATTGTTTATGTCATCACCTACATACCTTACGACTTGTGTCCTAATTTAATAAACGAAGACCTCGCCAATCAATCCCTGTATGAAGTCATGGATAAGAAGTTTAATCTGAGAATATATAAAAGCAGGCGATCAATCGAAGCAGTCGGGGCCACTGAAAAAAATGCTTTATTACTGGGGATTGAGACCGGGGCTCCGTTATTCTTACTCAAGAGCATCAGCTATTTACAGGATGGTATGCCGGTAGAGTATTATGAGGCCAAGCACAGAGGTGACAGGATCGGCTTCGAGGTGGATATCATTAACATCCCATTGGACAAAAAATCAGACAGCGATAATGTAAGCTTAAAAATACTTAATATTTCATCTCGGAAGCAAGACTGATTTATAATACCCTGAGTTGTCTTGAGAGGGGGGTGAGATATCGAGGTATAGGTGTCTTTTGGAAGGGGGAGAGTTTGAGTGTATAAATGAGAAAGGAGGTAAAATGATGTCCAGCAAACTCAGATTTCTACTTTGCCTGGGAGCGGTATTGCTCGCCTTACTGCTCATAACAGGCTGCGAAGTTGAAGAAGTAGTTGAGCCGGAAGAACCAGTTGAAGAGCCGGAGCCGGAGCCGGAGCCGGAACCAGAACCTGAACCTGAACCCGAACCGGACCCATTTTTTGAAGCGCATTATTTGTGGGATGAAGTAACGACCATTGAAGAAATTGAAGCTTTAAGAGATATTGTTCGTGAAGATGCCGTACCTATTACGGTGGATGTTGAAGAACCGATCGAGATTGCCTTGATTTTCCCGGCCCTGGACCTTTCCGACGCCTGGGAACGCGGTTACCGGGCGCTTGTGCCGAGATTAGAAGAATTAAATATTCCAGCTGAAGTCCACACTATGGGTTCCGCTCATGATGACCATATTACTCAAAGGACACACCTGGAAACAATCCTGGCAGAAAAAGATTTCTATGATTATTGCATTGTTGGCCCTACAGCCTTAGAGGTTCAGTCAGACATAATAGCACAACTGATTGCCGATCCTGCTATTGAAGTAATAGTTTGGAACGAAAGTACACCACTGAAAGAATGGGGTACTACCAGGGAAGAAGGACAGCCGCTGGCATATGTGGCTTTCGATCACTACGATGGCGCCCTGGTTATTTGCGATTATATCCAGGAGAACTATGAATTTGAAAATACTGCATTCCTCCATGGCATTATCGGGACCCCGGCTGCCACCCTGCGCGGATATACTGTGAGGGATATGTTTATAGAAGAAGGAGTTAACGTTGTTTACGAGCACTATGCTGACTGGGATCGTGAAAAAGCATATGAAGCAACAAAAGAAATCCTGATCGCTTACCCTGAAGTTGATTTCATCCACAGCAGCAGTACCGCCATGACGGCGGGTGCCGCATCCGCTATCGAAGAGATGGGCATGACCGGAGAGGTAATCCTCAATGGCTGGGGCGGCGGTTCAGAGGAGCAGGATTTACTGCTGGCCTGCCAGATGGATTTCACGGTGCTGCGCAACCAGGACGACTGGGGAGTGGTCCTGGCAGAAATCATCAAGCTGGATTTGGAAGGTCTGCGTGATGAGATTCCGATGGTTTTTACCGGTGAAATGGCCCTGATCGACAAAACCTATGACAGAGAAGCAATCGATGAGCTACTGGACTATGCATTCCGTTACAGCGGCGACATTGTTGAATAAACTCTATTTTCCGGGGAAGCCCTCCACACGGAGGGTTTCCCTTTTCTAAATTTCCTTTTATATCTTAATGATTTAATAGGTAATCTATAGCCCGGTTATTTTGCTTTCATAAGGGGGAGCTATATTGAGTAATCATAAACCGTTACTGGAAATGAAAAGCATTGTAAAGGATTTTGGAGGTCTGCGGGCTTTAGACAATGTTGATTTGACCATAGATGCGGGCGAAATTCTAGGTCTGGTTGGTGAAAATGCCGCCGGAAAATCGACTTTGATCAAAATTTTAACCGGAATCTACTCCAAAACGGCCGGCGAAATATTCTGGGAAGGCAGAAAAGTAGAGATCAATAACCGTGCTGATTCCCTGAAGCTCGGGATCGATGCTATTTACCAGAACCTGGGGTTAGTGGAAACACTGAACGTACCCGAGAATCTTTTCCTTGGTAAAGAGCTAAAGAAAAAAATATTAGGCATCACCATTCTCGACAATAAAAAAATGGAGAATGAAAGCAGACGTTTCATTAAGGAAATTATAGGCCTTGATATTACCAACTTCAGAGATCCCATCATCAACCTCTCCGGGGGCCAACGTCAATCTGTAGCTATTGCGAGGGCTATATACTGGGACGCTAAACTGGTAATTATGGATGAACCTACTGCTTCCCTGGGCGTGGAGGAGGTATTAAAAACCTTTGAGATAATCCGCAACTTAAAGAAAAATAATACGGCTGTTATCTTTATTTGCCATAACCTGGAACATGTTTTTGAGGTGGCGGATAAGATCATGGTTTTACGGACGGGAGAAAGGGTAGGTTTCATGAACAGAAAAGAAGCTGATAAACAGCAAATTGTCAGCCTCATGGTAGGCCTGGATGCCAAAACAGCATCTTAATTATCTTGTTTCCTGATGAGGGAGGAATCCATGTTTATGGAAGAAAAAGAAATGGCCACAAAAATGGTTGTTGCAAGGGGCAGATCGATAGGCTATTATGCGGAAGTAATGGGTCCTTTCTTGGCAATAATTATATTTGCTTTGTTGATGGCCTTCCTGGCGCCACGTTTCTTCATACCACAGAATTTAATCAACATTTTTTATTCCGCATCCATCTTTATTATTATGGCTGTGGGTATGACCTTTGTGATCACCGGGGCAGGTATTGATCTTTCTATAGGCTCCCAGCTAGCCCTTTCGGGTGTATTGATGTGCTTTATCTGCAAGTTTACAGATTTGCCACCTATTTTGGCCATACCGGCGGGTTTATTTATTGGAACGGTGTTGGGAACCATCAACGGTTTACTTATTGTTAAATTGAGACTCCCGGAGTTTATCGCCACTCTTGCTACCATGATCGGTTACCGGGGTATAGTATTAATTCTGGCGGGAGGTTTTTCTATGTACCGCTTTCCGTCTGAATTTATATTTCTTGGCAGGTACCGCTTATTCGGTGTATTCCCCATATCAATAATTCTATCCATTATAGTAGTTATTATTGGTTATTATATGTTTCGATACACTAAGTTCGGCCGCTACACTGCCGCCATGGGAGGGAACAAGGAAGCCGCCATATTGGCCGGTATCGATGTCGATAAGTATAAAATATTAAACTTTGCCTTGATGGGTTTCCTGGCAGCACTGGCCAGCCTGATTACCATCGGCCGACTGGATGCTTTTCATGCTACTTACGGCACTTATATGGAAATTGACACCATTGCAGCAGTCATCATCGGTGGAACTGCATTATACGGCGGAGTAGGTAAAATATGGGGGTCTTTTGCCGGGGCTGTGCTTATGGCCATGGTAACCAACGGGGTGACAATCCTGCGCCTGCCTTATTTCTACCAGTATGTGGCCGTAGCAGTGGTAATTATCATCTCTGTTACCCTCTATACACTGAGAGCCAAGAGAGCATAAAAAGGAGGTGTGCTCAAGGTGAATTTTAACGGCAAAACTGTCATTGTCACCGGTTCCGCAGTCGGGATCGGCCGGGCTGCCGCAGAAGCATTTTCCCGGGAAAAAGCGAAAGTGGTGGTGGCCGACCTGGATTCGCAGAGAGGTGAAGAAGCAGTTTCTGTAATAATAAAAGACGGCGGCCAGGCCAGCTACATCCAGGTCGATGTAACAGACAGCGACAGCGTGAAAGCCCTGGTCGAAAAAACCAGGCAGCTTTATGGAGGGATAGATATCCTAATTAACAATGCCGGCATTCATTACCAGGGGAATGTGGCCGAAACACCGGTGGAAGCCTGGGACAGGGTGCTGGATGTTAACTTAAAAGGGGTCTACCTCTGTTCCCACCATGTCGTTCCCGTCATGGTAGAGCGGGGCGGAGGTGTAATTGTCAATATTGCCTCGGAAGCCGGAATGGTGGGCATCAAGGGGCAGGCTGCCTATAATGCTTCCAAGGCCGGTGTAATTTCTCTCACCCAGAGTATGGCCGTGGATTTTGCTGAACATAAGATCAGGGTAAATGCCGTATCTCCCGGCACTACCGAAACGCCGCTGGTGCTTAAAATTCTCGAGGAAGCTGATAACCCTGAAGAAATCAGGGCCGATCTGGAAGGCTGCCGGCCGCTAAACCGGCTGGGCCGACCGGAAGAAATTGCTGCTGCCGTGTTAGCCATGGCCTCCGATGAACTGGGGTATGCCACCGGTTCGGTGCTCACCATTGATGGCGGTTATACCGCCCAGTAACTTTAAAAACTCATTGTGATTTTTACCTGAAAAAATTGTTTTCTGGAGGGTGGGGTATGTTTAAGTACGCTGTCAGCAACTGGATATACGGAGATGAGCCTCTGGAAGAGACCTGCAGGCGCCTTGACAGGGAGGGTTATGCCGGGATTGAACTGGTCGGTGAACCGGACCGCTACGATCCCTTAACCGTAAAGCAGCTCACTGCCAGGCATGGCCTGGAGGTAACATCCGTTTTATCGTGGTGCATCTGGCCCATGGAAGACCGGGACCTGGCCCATGCTGATCCCGCCATACGCCGGAAAGCGGTTCAGTATATCTGTGAAAATATTGACCTGGCCGCAGCGGTAAATGCCCCCCTGGTCATAGTTATTCCCGCTCCGTCGGGGCGGGCGGAACCGCACGGCACCCACGATGATGCTGTCTCATGGCAGAAAGCAGCGGCCCGGGAATGGGACTTCTCCGTAGAGGCGGTGAAAGAATCGGCCCGCTATGCCGCCCAAAAGGATATAACTATCGCCGTCGAGCCGATTAACCGGTTTGAAACTTTCCTGGTCAACAGCACCGTTCAGGGCATCAAATTTATCGAACAGGCGGGGGAACAAAACATTAAGCTTCACCTGGACACTTTTCACATGAATATCGAGGAAAGCAGTACAGCCGGGGCGATAGAAAAAGCTGCCGGCAGGCTGGTAAGCATGCATCTTTCAGATAATAACCGCCGGGCAGTCGGAAAAGGGCAGTTTGATTTTGGACAGCTGCTGACCTCCCTGCGGGCGATTAACTTCCAGGGTCCGTTGATCCTGGAGCCGCTTCCGCCGCACCCCAATCCTTTTGTGGCCGGCGAACTGCCTGAATTCAAATCCTACCGGGACAGCGATTTGCATGACAGCATTAATTTTTTGCGCCTAACTGAAGAAGCGATACAGGGGGGGCACTAATAATATTAATTGATTAAGGGTGGTAGATGTGTTTACAGGTGGCTACAGAGGAAGGTTATTACGGATTAACCTGACAGATGAATCCTATGGAATTGAGAGCATTTCTGAGGGCCTTTATAAAAAGTACCTGGGTGGGAGAGGGCTGGCCGCTTATTATTACTGCCGGGAAATTGCTGGTGGAACCGATCCTCTATCTCCGGAAAACAAGTTATTTTTCTTCACCGGCCCGCTGACCGGTTTACCACTTCCGGCAACCACAAAATTTCAGTGCGCCACTCGCTCGCCGGAAACAGGCCAGTACCTCTGCAGTAACAGCAGCGGTACTTTTGGACCCTACCTGAAGCAAAGCGGATTTGACGGGTTGATTATCGAAGGAAAAGCATCAAAACCCTTATACCTGGCCATTGAAAATGATCTGGTTGAATTCAGAAACGCCGAAGCCCTGATCGATCTTAAAACCGGCCAGGCCATGGCCGCAATTTCCGAAGAGTGGCCCAAACCCAAATTGTCGATTATGACTGCCGGGCCGGCCGCTTTTAACGGTGTCCGCCTGGCCAATATCATGGTCGGCGACCGCAGCTTCGGCCGCGGCGGAGCCGGGGCAGTAATGGCTGCTAAAAACCTGAAAGCGCTGGCGGTCAACGGAGGCGGCGAGATCCCGGTTGCCGATCCGCAAAGAATCAAGGAGCTTAATAAAAAAGCGGCCAGGGAAGCCAGAAAAACCAGGCAGGGGCACAATCTTTACGGAACAAACCAATACACTGAGGTCATGAACGAACTGGGCTGTTATTCAGTTCGTAATTTTACAACCTCTGTTTTTGAGGGTATCGATACCATCAGCAAAGATTATGTTACAGAGCATCACAAGGAAAAAAGCCTGGCCTGCTTTCACTGCCCGGTAGCCTGTGCGCAGCTTTATTCAGTTGATGATGACGGGGCCTTCAAAGGCATCAGTTCCGATCCTGAATACGAAACAGTCGGGACGCTGGGTGCTTTATGCGGGGTAAGCGATTTTAATGCGATTATTGCCGGCAATTACTATTGCGACGAATACGGTATCGATACCATGTCGGCCGGTAACCTGATCGCCTACGCCATGGAGTGCTTCGAGAAAGGGATATTTAATACAAATGACACCGGAGGAGTGGAGCTGCGCTTCGGTAATGGCCAGGCCATGGTGGAAATGATCAAACAGATGGGAGAAAAGAGGGGTTTTGGCGCTATACTGGGGCGCGGGTTCAGGGAGTTAGCAGCCCTCTATCCCGATACTGTTTACTACATGATGCATGTCAAATGGATGCCCTTTGCCGCCTACGATCCCCGGGGGTTTTTCGGCATGGGGCTGGCCTTTGGCACTTCCAGCCGGGGGGCCTGTCACAACGTGGGCGGATGGACAATTCGCGAGGAACTGTTGAAAAAGACCTATGACCGGTTTGCCCTTAAAGGCAAAGGGGAGCTGGTAAAAAAACTGCAGGATAACAGGGCTTACATCGACAGCCTGGGGATCTGTACCGTGGTTCGCGGCACTCTTGATTTCTCCGATCAGCCGGGCGGCGATGTGCTCGCCGCGGCAACGGGTATGGATTTAACCCCGGAACTGATGTCGATCGGAGAAAGAATTATTCTACTGGAAAGGCTCATATTAAACCGGGAAGGCATCAGCAGGGCCGACGACTACCTGCCGCCGAGGATTATGACTGAACCGCTGCCCGAAGGCCCGGCCAGGGATAAAGTTATAACCAGGGAGATGTACGATGTTATGCTTGAAGAATATTACCGGCTGCGGGGCTGGGATCATAATGGAATTCCAGGCCGGGAAGTTGCTGAACAACTGGGGGTAGAAATTGATCACTGTAAGGGTTAAATATGCGGGGCTGGCCAGGAACAAGGCCGGTTTGAAGGAAGAGAAATGGCATCTTAAAGAAAATACCAGTTTGGAGCAGCTGGTAGATTTAATAGCCGCCCGATACAACTGGAGCCCTGAAGATAAAGAACAGAATATCGTGCTCTGCAACCATCACGGTGTAAGTTTGGAAGATCGGGCCCGTTACCTTCTCCGCGACCGGGATTTAATCCAGGTGCTCTCACCTGTTTCAGGAGGTTAACCGACTTGAACTGCCAGGTTTTGATCACACCGCGTTCATTTGCCATGTGGGACCGGGAACCGCTTCAGCTTTTAGAGAAATCTGCCTTAAAAATCGTGCACAATCCACATCAGAAACCGCTGACCGAAGATGAAATGTTAGATTTTGTTCCCGAAATGGATGCCCTCCTGGTCGGGATAGACCCGGTCTCAACCAAGGTGCTGCATGCCGCTCCCAGGCTGAAAGTGATATCCAAGTATGGTTCGGGTCTGGACAACATCGACCTTGCGACCGCCACCGAAAAAGGCATTGTTGTTACTTACACCCCCGGGGCCAACTCCGAAGCGGTTGCCGATTTTAGCATCGGATTGATGCTCGCTTGCGGGCGCTTGATTGTAGAGGCCCATAATTCAGTCAGGGCAGGGCGCTGGGAGCGCTTCCTGGGGGTCGATCTTTATAAAAAAACGCTGGGTGTGATCGGGACCGGAAGAATAGGCCGGGCTGTGGCCAGGAGAGCCAGGGGCTTTGACATGAAGGTTCTGGCCTATACCCGCACCCCTGATCTCGCCTGGGCGGAACACTCCGGTGTTAACTACGTAGATCTTGACACCCTGCTGGAGCAAAGCGATTTCGTCTCTGTAAATATTGCCCTGACCGAACAAACCAGGGGCCTGATTGATGCCGAAAAGCTTAAAATCATGAAGCCGACCGCGGTTATTGTCAATACCGCCAGGGGCGGTATTGTTGAAGAAGAAGCCCTGGCCGATGCCCTGGAGCAGGGCCTCATTTTCGGGGCAGCCCTGGACGTATACACCGAAGAACCGCTGCGCAGCAAGAGGCTGCTCGCTCAGGAAAGACTTGTAACTACCCCCCATATAAGCGCTTACAGCCGGGGCGCCTTACTGGAAATGGGCATGATGGCTGCAGGTAATCTTATCAGGGTCCTGAATAAAGAAAAACCCGACCATGTTGCCAACCCGGAAGTTTACGACAAGCTGAAAGAAGGTGAAACATCCTGATGTTAAAAGCAGACCTGGCCGGGGTGGGAGTAATCGGAACCGGAAGAGCGGGACTTGTGCACTGCAAAAATTTTGCAGAAAATGTGCCCGGGGCCCGCTTGATTTCGGTCTGTGATGCCGACACCGGAAAAGCCGAACAGGCTGCCCGGCAATTTGGCGTTACAGCCTATAACCGGACTTCAGACTTTTTATCCGATCCGGCGCTGGATGCCGTCGTTGTTGCCACACCTACTTTTACCCACGCCGAAGTGGTCCAGGAAGCGGCGGCTGCCGGGAAAGCGATCCTCTGCGAAAAACCCCTGGCCGTGACCGAGGCCGAAGCAGAATCCATGGCAGAGGCAGTTGAAAAAAACAGGGTTGTGTTTCTGATGGGCTTCATGCGCCGTTTCGATCAAAACTTTATCCGGGCCCGGGAAATAATCCAGCGTGGTGATATTGGTGAACCGCTGATGATAAAATCAACCGGCAAAGGCCCCGGCCTGCCTCCTTCCTGGAACCTGGATATTTCTAAAAGCAACGGGATGCTGGCCGAGGTGAACAGCCATGATTTCGATTCTGTACGTTTTCTGACCGGCCAGGATTTCCGCTGGGTGTTTGCCGCTGCCCGCAATAACAAGTGCCCCCAGTATGCAGAAAATTATCCTGACTTCTATGATACCGCCATAGTCACCTTTGGCCTGTCGGGAAAAGTTATGGGTAGCATCGACGGGGCCTGCCCGGCGGATTACGGTTACGATGCCAGGGTGGAGGTCCAGGGCACTGACGGCGTCATGTTTATCGGCAGTATAGCCCGGAAAGGGATTGTTATAGGCAGCAAGGAAGCGGGGGTGGTTGAAGAAATCGTCGACAGCTGGCGCAGCCTCTTTAAAGATGCTTACCTGGCCGAAGACCGGGCTTTAATTGATTGCTTGATCGGGGGTAAGGAGCCGCCGTCCAGGCTGGAAGACGGCTGGAAAGCACTGCAGGCGGTATTAGCTTCCAACAGGTCAATAAAAAACGGGGTGGTTGAATACCTATGAGCGCTTACCCGGAAACTATGCTGGCGGCGGTTTACAGGGATGGAGACCTGGAGGTAAAAAGGATGCCCCGGCCCAAGCCGGGACGGGGAGAAGCGCTGCTAAAAATTGAAGCAGCCGCCTTATGCGCCACGGACATAAAAATCTGGCAAAAGGGACATCGCAATATTAATGAGGGCACTGAAGCAATCCTCGGCCACGAAGTAGTAGGCCGGGTCGTCCAGACCGGTGAAGGCATTGATGAAAATCTGCTGGGTATGAGGGTAGTTGTGCCTCCCAATGTAGGCTGCGGCTTTTGCCCCGCCTGCCTGCGCGGGTGGGACAGTTACTGCCCCGCCTATAAAGCTTACGGTGTCGGTCTTAACGGTGGTCTGGCCGAGTATATGCTTTTAACCTCGGCCTCTATATCGCGCGGCGGCCTGGTAGAAATACCGGAACATATCCCAACGAAGATTGCCGCCCTGGCCGAGCCGGTTTCGTGCTGCTACCGCGGTTTGAAGGATTGCGAGCTAAAAGCCGGAGAGACGGTATTGATAGCCGGCACCGGCCCGATGGGTATTCTTGCGATCATGACGGCCAGGGTTATGGGCGCCGCCAAAATAATTGCCGCTGATCCGGTGGAAGGGCGCAGGGAGATCAGCAAAGCCTTCCGTGCTGACCATGTCCTGGATCCTGCCCGGGACAGTTTCAAAGAAGAGCTGTTTGCTTTGACCGGGGGCTGGGGTATAGATGTGGTTATGGTCACCGCTCCTTTTTCCGGAGCACAACTGCAGGGGATCGATGCTGCTGCCATCGGCGGACGCATCAATCTGTTTGCCGGGCTTGCCGCCGGCGATACCCTCAATAATTTTCCCTCCAACCTGGTTCATTACCGGGGCTTAAAAGTGACCGGGACCACAGGCACAACGCCCCGGGAAATGCGCCTGGTCGTCAGCCTTATGGCCGGTAACCGTCTCGATCAGCTCCGGGACGCAGTTACCGCTGTCTTTCCCCTTATGGAAGCAAAAAAGGCCTTTGAAGAAGCTAAACAGGGCAGTGGACTGAAAATTTTGCTGGTTCCCGATGGTGGCGCTGCGGTTTAAAAAATCTAAAATGTTAAAATACAGGGGGTGATCGGCCTGTGAGTAAAGCATATTTGCTGGGAATAGATTTGGGCACCATGGGTACTAAAGCTGCTCTCTATGATCGGGCAGGCGAACTGCTTGCCGAGGCTTATGAGGAATCGATCCTTCGTTATCCTAAACCGGGCTGGGTGGAACAGGAGTTTGATGAGATATACTCTTCTGCTGTTAACTGCATTAAAGCAGTGCTGGAAAAAAGCGGCGCCGAAAGCGGCAGGATTGAAGGAATTACTTTCAGCAGCCAGATGTCGGGCATTGGTATGATTAACGATAAGTGGGAGCCCGTGGCCCACTATGACAGCTGGCTCGACACGCGGTGTGAAGACTCATTTAATCTAATGGAGCCGGTCTGCGACACCCTGACGGCCAGCAGCGGCTGCCCGCCTACCTATGCCCATGCCGCCAAAATAATCTGGTGGAAAAACAACCACCCGGAAGTATATGAGAGGGTAGCTAAATTTGTTATTCCCCTGACTTATGTTGCCGGTAAAATGGCCGGCCTGACCGCAGACGAGGCCTATATTGACGAAACCTGCCTTCATTTTTCCGGCTTAAGTGAGACAGCCAGCCTGAAGTGGTCCGATGATCTGCTGGAGCGGTTCGGAATTTCAAAAGCTAAAACCCCCCGTATAATTACTTCCACGGAAATAATCGGACGGGTTAACGCCGAAGCGGCCCGGTTAACCGGTTTAAAGGAAGGCACCCCCATTGCTGCCGGGGCCGGTGATCAGGCCGCTGCCGCTTTCGGAGCCGGTGTGGTCAACCCCGGCGATGTATTTGACAATGCCGGCACAGCCTCAGTTTTATCGATCTGTGTTAACGAGTTCAAGCCGGATCTGAAAAACCGGGTGGTGATGGCCACGCGAGGGGTTATACCGGGCACATATTATGCCCTCTCCTTCATAAACGGTGGAGGTATGAACCTGCGCTGGTTTCGCGATACCTTCGGCTTGAAGGAAAAAGAGAAAGATAAAGAAAAAGTTTATCAGATCTTTGATGAAATGGCGGCTCAGGTCCCGGCTGGTTCGGGGGGGGCGATTTTTATACCCCACCTCCAGGGCCGGGTGCTTCCTCCGGATCCGGCACTGAGGGGGCTGTGGGTAGGTTTTACCTGGGCCCACAACCGCGCCCATCTGTTCCGCTCCATCCTGGAAGGAATAGCTTATGAATACGCCTACTACCTGCAGATCGAACAGGACCTCCACCGCGATCTCGAGTGCAGCGAGGTTAGGGTAATCGGCGGCGGCGCCTCCAGCGATATCTGGAACCAGATTAAAAGTGACATCTTAAATATCCCCTACTGCCGCATTAACAGAAGCGAGGTTGGCACCTGGGGCTGTGCCATGATCGCCGGGGCTGCCGTGGGGCTGTTAGACGACCCGGTTTCGGTGGCCAAGCAGTCTACCCGGGTTGTCAGTAGGACAAAGCCCAGGGAAAAATACACTGAATTTTACAGGCCTTACGTTGATATTTACAGCCGTATACTTGAACAATATTCCACTGTTTTCAGCGGACTTAGTTCCCTGCCTTTAGATGAGGGGCAATAAAGCTTTAAGGATTACAGCCTGATGATAAGGAGTCTGCCAGGATGATTAATAAATATAAGCACCTGAAAAAGATGTACGATGAGGGTATCATTGCCGTGATCAGGGCCGAATCGCCTTCCCAGGCTCTAGATATAACTGAAGCCGTAAGAAAAGGCGGGATTAATATTATCGAGATCACCTTAACGGTGCCCGGGGCCATAAACGTGATCAGCAAGCTCTATGAGACCTACAAAAACAAGGAAATTCTCTTGGGGGCCGGAACGGTTCTGGATTCCGAGACCGCCCGGCTGGCCATCCTCGAGGGAGCCGAGTTTATCGTTAGCCCTTCTTTTCACCCTGAAGTGGTAAAACTATGCAACCGCTACCAGAAGGTTTGCATGCCCGGCTGTATGACGGTGACCGAAATTGTCAGCGCCCTTGAAGCGGGAGCCGACCTGATCAAGTTCTTTCCCGGCAGTTCATTTGGCCCATCGGTCATTAAAGCTCTGAAAGGGCCGGTCCCCCAGGCGGAATTTGTTCCGACCGGCGGGGTTAACCTGGAAAACATCCAGGAATGGCTAAACAATGGTTGTTTTGCAGTCGGGGTCGGGGGAGAGCTGACCAGGGGAGCAGCCGCAGGCGACTATGCGGCTGTGACTGATACAGCGGCCCGGTTCGTTGAAAAAATCAGGGCGGTGCGCAGTCCGGCCTGATCATGAAGGGAGATGAGGGTGAAGTGAAGTACGCGGTCAGCAGCTGGATATATGGTGGTGACAACCTTGAAACCATATTTGATCGATTGGCCCGTTATGGTTACGATGCAATTGAGCTGGAAGGAGAACCCGAAAGAATTGATCGCCACCGGATAATTAATCTCTGCCGCACTTATAAGCTGTCAGTATCAGGGATTGCCGGTATGTATCCCTGGCCGACTGAAGAAAGGGATCTTGCTGCCCTCGACCGGGAATCCCGGCAAAAAGCAGTCCGCTACCTGCAATCCTGTATAAATTATGCGCATGACCTGGAAGCGCCCCTGGTTATTGTAGTGCCTTCAGCCGTGGGCAAGGTGATGCCCCTGTCTATTCTCAATGGTGACAAAGCGATGACTCACTGGGATGAGGAGGTTGAGCAGGAATGGAACTTAGCCCGGGATTCAGTGCATCAGTGCGTTGATTTGGCCCTGGAAAGGGGAGTTATCCTGGCCGTGGAGCCGATTAACCGCTACGAAACGCACCTGGTAAACACCTGCAGCCAGGCGATGAAATTTATCGAGCCGATGGATAAAAAGGCGGTCAAAATCCACCTCGACACCTTCCACATGAACATTGAAGAAGCAAGCATCGTAGAAGCCATATTAAATGCCGGGCCGATGCTGGCGAACCTTCATGTTGCTGACAGTAATCGCCAGGCGGTAGGCAGAGGGCACATAGATTTTAAAGCCATTCTACAGGCCCTAACTAAAATTAATTACCCAGGTGTACTTTCCCTGGAGCCCCTGCCCCCGGTGCCAAATCCCTATGTAGCCATGAAAATTGACCGCTACAAGCTGATGCGGGATCAGATAGCCCGGGAAAGCATAGAAGCTTTAAAAAGCTTGTCTTGAAATCCTGCAGCGGTGAAAATAAAGGGGGCAAATAAGATTCAAATACGCTGCTGCTTATTTCAGGCCTAAGAAAGGGGGAATAAATCATGAATCAGGAAAGGTTTATGGAACCTTTTTCCGTCAATATTGACTTCGATACCGGCCGGGTGTCTGCTCCGGCGCGTTTGATCACCCGCAGCCTGAGCAACCTGGAGGGGTTTTTTCATGACGGGGAAGCCTATAAAACATTACTGGCCGATCATGATCCTGTTCTATACCAGGTCCATGAGATCCCGGTGCCCAATGCAGAGGGGCATCTTTTATCCTGCACCACCCTTATCTATCCCGGCAAAGTTGGCCGTGAATATTTCTTCACTAAAGGTCACTTTCACACCATTGAGAACAGGGCTGAAATTTATACCTGCCTCCGGGGGGAAGGCTACCTTCTTATGGCGACCCGGGACGGGGAAAGCCGGGCCGTGCATATGAAACCGGGAATCTCAGCATATATTCCTCCATACTGGTCGCACCGGACTCTTAACTGCGGAAGCGAGCCGTTTATTTTTCACGGGGTCTGGCCTGCCGATGCCGGACATGATTATGATAGTATTGTCGATCACGGTTTTCCCGTGCGTGTATTTGAGGAAAACGGAAAACCGGTGGTCAGGAAAGAAAATTAAAAACACAATTATTTTGGCTTACCAAAAGCCGGGCCTTAAATTTGCCTCCAGGCTGCCTGCTTCAATGTATCATTTGAGCGGTTACAATAATTAGCATGGCAACGGTCTTGGCTGACCGTTCCTCCCGGCTTGACAGCGGGCTGGAGGAATGGTACGGTTGCGTACAAAACACACGCCGAACTCCCGGCGTTTATTTATGGGGAGGTTTCTATGCTTCAGGCAGTAAAATGGAAACGGGTTTTGATGATAATGTTATGGCTTTTTATAACAGCCTTGGCTGCCGGCTGCGCAGAAGAGCAGGCTGATGAGCAGGAGCACCGGGATGAGGAACCTGCTGAAGAAGCTCTGGAGGAAGAAGAAGCAAAAGAAGAAACTGACTACCCGGAAAAAGAGGAGTACCGCTTTGAGGTAGAGTATGAACCGGCCCACCTGTGGGTTTGATGATATTGCCCGGGTAATTCTACC
>PUKV01000204.1 GCA_003550645.1 Syntrophomonadaceae bacterium
CGCAGGGCATCGGAACTGTACCGCCCGGCCAGGACCATCGGATCGATAGCGTTGCCCTTCGACTTGGACATCTTCCCTTCCTGGAGCATCAGCCAGCCGTGCCCGAAAACAGTTTTGGGCAGGGGTTCGCCCAGGGCCATTAAGAAAATCGGCCAGTAAATGGTATGGAAACGCAGAATATCTTTACCGATCAGCTGAACATCAGCCGGCCAGAAAACCTCGTATAAACTGTTTTCTTCACCGTAACCTAAAGCTGTAATATAGTTGCTCAGGGCATCCAGCCAGACGTAGATCACATGGCCCTGGTCAAAAGGCACCGGGATTCCCCAGTCAAAGGAAGTCCGCGACACACACAGGTCTTCCAGGCCGGGTTTAAGAAAGTTGTTGATCATTTCGTTTTTCCGGGAAGGCGGTAAAATAAAGTCCGGGTGGGTTTCGATGTGCTCAAGCAGCCGGTCGGCATATTTAGACATTCTGAAAAAGTAGGCTTCTTCGTCAATTAACTCCACCTTACGGCCGCAGTCGGGGCAGTTCCCGTCAACGAGCTGCCTTTCGGTCCAGTAAGCTTCACAGGGAGTGCAGTAAAGCCCTTCATATTTGCCCTTGTATATATCCCCCTGATCATAATACTGCTTAAAAATCCGGGCCACCTTTTCTTTGTGCCTGGGCTCGGTGGTGCGGATAAAATCATCGTACTGGATGTCCAGTTCCTGCCACAATTCTTTAATCCATTCCACGATCTCATCAACAAATTCAGGCGTGGGCTTGCCGGCAGCTTCTGCCTGGCGCTGGATCTTTTGACCGTGTTCATCTGTGCCGGTCAAAAACCAGACCCGGTAACCGGTCAACCGTTTAAAGCGGGCCATAGCATCAGCAGCCACGGTAGTATATGAATTTCCAACATGCAGCCTGTTGCTGGGGTAATAAATAGGGGTGGTTATATAAAAAGTCTTTTGATCTGCCAATGGTCGGCCTCCTCTAAATAAGACAGGATGACGTTATTATATCAAAGCCTTTTATGGTGTCAAGGCAGGCCTGCCGTGGTTTTTGTGCAGCGCTGTGGTTTGTGGCGATCCTACCTTAATTACCATGGAATAAACAGACATGTAATATTCTTGTAAACTTGATTAAATAGGGAAAATAACTATTGACTTACCATGTAAATTACTGGTATAATGATCGAACCAATATTGCTCCACAATGATGAAAAGGAGGAAATGCTCTTGAAATCAACTGGAATAGTGAGGAAAGTAGATGAGTTGGGCAGAGTGGTCATCCCGATAGAGTTAAGGCGAACCCTGGGAATCGAAGTTAAAGACGCCTTAGAAATTTATGTTGACTCTGACAGAATCATCCTCAAAAAATATGAACCAGCCTGTTTATTCTGCGGCAACGCAGATAATGTCAAGCACTTTGGTAACCGCATTGTATGCCAGGAGTGTGTGGAAAAACTGGCTCAAGAGTAGTCAGCAAGAGCTGCAATAAACTGTTTAAAGGGGGGGCGCACTAAAAGGGCAGCCCCTTTTTTCATGGCTTCAAACGGCTGCTAATTATACTTTTATCCTCGTTTATCAGCCTTACAGCAGGTCGATCTCTTCCCAGGGAAAAGACTTCGTGTAACCGGATTCCTGCAGTTTAACCAGGACAGCTTTCTTTTTCTTGTCTACCTCCTGCACGGTTCCCTCGCCGTCGGCGGTTATAACCGTCTGACCCTGTTTCGGAATTTGAGCACGGGAATCCTCGTAACTGCTGGCTTCATAACGCAGGCAGCACATCAGGCGCCCGCAAACCCCGGATATCTTGGTCGGATTAAGGGATAAGTTCTGGCCCTTGGCCATGCGGATCGATACCGGCTCAAATTCTTCCAGGAAAGTGCTGCAGCAAAAAGGCCTCCCGCAGGGGCCGATTCCCCCTTTGATCTTGGCTTCGTCACGCACACCAATCTGGCGCAGCTCAATTCGGGTTTTAAAAATAGAGGCCAGATCTTTGACCAGTTCCCTGAAATCGACCCTTTCTTCAGAAGTAAAGTAGAATATAATCTTGTTCCGATCAAAGGTATATTCAACCCCAACCAGCTTCATATCCAGCCTGTGCTCTTTAATCTTCTCCTGGCACCTGCTAAAAGCGGCGGCTTCTTTCTTTTCATTTTCCCCCACCTGGGTAAAATCAGTTTCCGTGGCCTTACGAATTACCTTTTTCAGAGGATGTACCAGGTCTTCCTCCGGCACCTCTTTTTCCGGGATCACAATCTCGCCGATCTCTTTCCCCCTGGCCGTTTCCACAACGGCATAATCACCTTTTTCTAATTTATGTGAACCGGGTTCAAAATAGTAGGTTTTTCCGGCGTTTTTAAACTTGACTCCAACTATTTTACGCATTGGACAAGCCTCCTTTGCATTGTAATGAGCATTTTTTCCAGCAATAAGCGGCGGTTAACATTTGTCGCCGTTAGTTCATAAATGGTCTGGTTGATCAGGCGGATGATATCTTCAATACTTTTCACGCTCACTTCTCCTGCCCGCAGTGAAGGGCGGGCGGGATCGATCAATAACCGCTCGTTTCGGCACAGCTTCATGACCAGGCCGTCGCGGAAAGAATAACACAGCAAATCCAGCAGGGAAAGCAGATCATTTCTTTCTGCCAGCGATTCAGCTTTTGACAGCAGGTGATAGGCGGAACCCTCCCCGGACAGCATGCAGGAGGCAAGGTCCTCTGCCTCAGCACGGCGCCGGTCAAATTCCTCGTCTTCCGCCAGCTCAAAAGCGCGGCCGGGCAGCCCTCTGCTGAGCCGGGCCAGCAGGGCCGCCTTTTCAGTATCCAGGGATTTATTATCCACCAGCAGCCCCCGGATCTGATCCTGCTTTAGGGGCTCTAAGTGATAACGCTGACATCTGGAAAGAATGGTTTCGAAAAGCTGCCGGGGCTGTTCGGCCAGGAGGATAAAATATAAGCCGTCCGGAGGCTCTTCCAGGATCTTTAATAATGAAGAAGAAGCTTCCGCAGTCATAGCTTCCGCCTGCTTGATCAAGCAAACTTTCCTGCCGCCGAGGAGATGAAAACCGCTGCGCAGTGAACGGACCTGTTCAATCTTGATCCTGCGCCCTTCCGGTTCAATAACAAAATATTCCGGGTGGTTGCCTCCGGCAAATTGCCGGCAGGAAAGACATTTCCCGCAGGCTTCCCCCAGGGCGGGATCTTCACAAAACAACGCCGCCGCCAGCGCTGTGCCCCAGCTTTTTTTACCGCTGCCGGCCGGGCCGGTCAGCAGCACGGCATGGCTTAATCGATCTCCGGTTAACAACCGCTTCAGGGTATGCCTCAGGGTATTCTGCCCGACTAGATTGCTAAACTTCATGGTTTGCCCTCGTTTTAACCAGTATTTCCAGGTAGGGGTGCAGCTGCTGCCAGATCTCAGAAAACAGCTCTTCTTCCCCGGCGGAAGCATTGATCACCTTGATCCGCTCCGGCTCCCGCCGGGCCATTTCCAGGTAACCCTTTTGCACCCTCCGGTGATAGCGCAAATCTTTCTTTTCCATGCGATCGGGACTGTCACCTCGCCTGGCGGCCGCTTCTTCTACCGACAGGTCGAGCAGTAAAGTAAGGTCCGGCAGCCGGCCCCCGGTTGCTTTCCAGTTCAGCTGATCTATCCACTGCAGGTCTATCCCGCCACCGTAACCCTGGTATGCCAGGGTGGAATCGGTAAACCGATCACAGAGAACCAGTTTACCTTTAAGAAGCGC
>PUKV01000004.1 GCA_003550645.1 Syntrophomonadaceae bacterium
TCGTCAATGCGGTCAAGGAACTGCCGGCCACCCTGATACTGCGGCCGCCGGGCATGGATACCCTGGCCGTGCGGATCTGGATCGAAGCATCAGAAGGGTTTTACGACCTGGCCGCCCCGGCCTCGCTTTTGATCATTTTAATTTCGGCCCTGCCGCTGAAATGGTTGATCAACCGTTTTTAAGAACGATTTAGAGCAGAAAAAAGAATGACTGAACAAGAAAGGTGGATGCCACCATGAAAGCAATAGAACTGGTTAATGTTAAAAAAGATTACCCGGGCTGCAGCGTCCCTGCAGTGGACAATCTCACGCTTGCCGTTGAAGAAGGGGAGATCTTGACCATCCTCGGACCCAGCGGCTGCGGGAAAACTACCTCCCTGCGCCTGATCGCGGGCTTTGAGCGCCCGGATGAAGGCCGGGTTATCCTGGCCGGGCGAACTGTAACCGGGCCGGGGCAGTGGGTCCCGCCGGAAAAAAGAAAGGTGGGGATGGTTTTCCAGGATTACGCCCTCTTTCCCCACCTGACGGTGGAAGAAAACATCGCCCTGGGCCCGCCGGATGATAACAGGAGGGCAAAAGCGGGCGAGATGGCCGCCCTGGTCAACCTTAAAGGCCTGGAAAAACGCTATCCCCATGAACTCTCAGGGGGCCAGCAACAGCGGGTAGCATTAGCCCGCGCCCTGACCGGCAGCCCGGTCGTGGTCCTGCTCGACGAACCGTTCAGCAACCTCGATACCGACCTGCGCAGCCATATGCGCCGCGAAGTAACAAATATTATCAAGGCCGCCGGGACGACCGCCGTCTTTGTTACCCACGATTTAAAAGACGCCCTGGCCGTCTCAGATCGCGTGGCCGTTATCAAAGACGGGCGCATGGAGCAGGTGGGGACACCGGTAGATATTTACCGCCACCCGGAAACAGAATTCGTGGCCACCTTTGTTGGCAAATCCACTATCTTAGACGGCGAAATCGGCCCCGACCACTGCTCGGTCAAAACAGCCATCGGTACCATCCCGTGTGCCCACACCCATTACCTGCCGGCAGGCCGGCCGGTCAAGGTCTCGATCCGCCCGGACAGCTTCGAGCTCGACCCGGAGGGTGATGTCAGGGGAATAATCAAAGAAACTATATACGGGGGCAATGAAATCGAAGCGGTGCTTGAAGCGGTAACCGGAAACGGGCCCGTTGACCTGCAGGTCCATATCCACCCCGAGGAAAACATCCGGGAGGGTTCAGAGCTGCGCTTCCACGTCCTGCCAGAATTCGTGGCCGTGATCGAGTCCTGATCTGCCGCACCGGGCAGCAGGGGGCAGGCAAGCCACCTGCGTCGCTGAACAGGTTTCTTAACCAAAAAGTTCCCGGTAATCCTCATGGGCCAGGCGGATCACTTCATGGGCCTCTTCCCGGTCATAGATCGCCTCAAGGACGCACTTTTCCTCATCTCCCTCCGGCATCTGCTTGTAGGTAAGGAAGAAGTGTTCCAGGCGCCTCATCACTTCATCGGGGACATCCCCGATGCCCTGCCAGTGGCCGTAGAGGGCATCACCGACCAGGACGGAAATGATCTTGTCGTCGGCTTCACCGCTGTCCAGCAGGCGAAAACCCCCGATCGGTTTAGCCCGCAGCAGGATGTCGCCGTGGGGGACGATCTTTTCGGTCATCACGCAGATATCGAGGGGGTCCCCGTCCCCTTTGACTCCTTCGAGCTCCGACTGGTGGCTGCAAAAATCGCCGACCCTTTGGCCGCAGTAGGTCCGGGGAAGCATC
This sequence comes from Syntrophomonadaceae bacterium, assembly GCA_003550645.1. Taxonomy (GTDB): domain Bacteria; phylum Bacillota; class Dethiobacteria; order DTU022; family DTU022; genus B1SED10-74M. Next base: position 1,767 of record PUKV01000004.1, read on the forward strand.
CCGTACAGGGTCGGGTAAATGCTTGAATAAAGCTGGGGCCGGTCGATCTGCAGGATCCCGGTTTCCTTATCCAGTTCATATTTTACAGTATCACTCGGCACCACCTCGATGTAAGCATTGACAATATCTGGCCAGTTGGCGCCGAGACAGACCCCGTGCCAGGGATGAGCCCGGTAACGCTGGCCGGAACCAGCCTGATCATAATTTTTGTTTTCTGGCAAACCTATCTTCCTTCCAGCAGGGTTAGATCAATCATAACGCCTCTTATTATTTTGAAGCTTCATTAGTCAATGGCTAAACCTGGTTGATTGTTTAAGCCAACTATAGAACGGGTTGCCCTTCAGGTTCATTTAGGGGCTTTAAGGGCCAGGGAGCATACTGGAAAACCTGGCCGCCAACTTCTCTGGCAATTTCCAGGAAAGCCTTTGCAGTGTTGACATCCATGGGACTATAAGTAAATAAATATAAATTGCCATAAAGAGTAGGGAGAGTTGCTTCGGTAAAAACAAGATGAATTGGACCATATAAAGGATGATTCCATTTAAATATATCATAAACTGTATCTATACAGGTAGGACCCCTGATTACTTCATACCAGTGAACATCAAATTTTTCAATCCTGCGTAGTTCAGTAAGGATCTTTTTAAAATATGGCTTGTGCCTTTGCCTCAGTGATACACGCCGGAAAAAATTAATATTTCGCCTGGCCATATCCTCCCAGGCAGTCCCAACAGTTTTCTTGTACCCTGAGGTTTCGTCGTAAATAAATCTTAAATAATTAAAAGCAGCATAACCATCGCTGTTTTTTTCCAAGTAACTTGCATTGGCCTGATATAGATTCATTGTCATCATGTTGCTTGCTACAATATCAGCATAATCGTCAACCAGGAAGGCTGGCATTTGTATTTTTTTTAAAGTAGTAAGTAGATTATTTAAAGCTAGCTTGGTTTCAGAATCATCAGGATTAACTATTTCATCTGTAGATACTCCAACTGCAGCAAAAAATAGTTCTTTTCGCTCCAGGGTAGTCAAATTGAATGCATCGGCAAGAAGCTGCAGCGTTTCGGTATCAAGATGTTTTTTCGTTCCCCGTTCCAGCCTGCCCAGCTGGTGGGGACTGATGTGAATGAATTTACCTAACTCCTCTCTGTTCCATGTTTTCCCAAACTCGTTTAAGTTTTGCTTTCTCAATGCCGTCAATAATTTGCCGAATTCCCGGCTATCCATCCGTACCATCACCCCCGGTTTTCTATAAATATCAAGGTCAGAACGAATAAGAGTTATATCCAGGCATTAAAATTGGCATAATGATTTAATGTTTTCTGAAGACACTCACTTATGTCTTCATCAATCAAGTAGTGACCACCACTGTTCGCCTGGCCTATGCGGTTCCACCAGGACTTAAAATATAATTAAATTGGACTGTTCTGCCTGCTTAATATTTTCCAGTCAGCTTGCAAGTTTTTACTCTTATAAACATTAATTGTTTCAGGAATTGTTTCAACCACCTGGTGGAAGCTTTCTTGATACAAAATCTTAATAATTAATATTTATACTATATTTAGTTACAGTATTAATAATAACACATAATGTTATATTTGGAAAATTAAATGTATTAATTGTGACAAATTAAAAAGTGCAGGTATTTATTTTTCTAATTTCACTATTACTGCTTGCAAATTTACTTTGCACTGGCTTTTCCGGGCCTAATAGGCTTATTAACTGTACACAACAATTATTTACATTAAGGACCTGAAGGAAAAGTAAGTGGAATAACTTAAAAACAGGCTAAACCATTACCAGGAGATTATTTTTTCGGGTCGCTCTATCAGGATAACTGGGATATTTAAGCCTTTTGCTGCATCTATTTTTTCCTTTGTCCCACCAGCCGGTCCGCTATCCTTAGTAATTAGCAGTGATGCCTTGTAACGTTTAAACA
>PUKV01000014.1 GCA_003550645.1 Syntrophomonadaceae bacterium
AGAGGAGACCAGGGAAAAGCTGGACGCCATACTCCCCCCCAACGCCTCCCTGGCCAATCCCATCGATGTGGCCGGTGGAACCGATCAAAACCCGGCCATATTTGCCGACTGCGCGGAAATACTATTAAACGACAAAAATATTCACGGGCTCCTTGTTGTCGGTCTCTTTGGTGGTTACGGGATCCGCTTTGCCAAGAAGCTGGCTTTTAAAGAAGAGGACGCCGCCCACCGCATGGGCAAACTGGTGCGCCGGACCGGCAAGCCGATCGTCCTGCACAGCTTATATAACTTTGCCAAGCCCCATTCGCTGGACCTGCTGCGCTACTATAAAATACCTGTCTATGATTCCTTAGAGATTGCCTGCAAAACGATAGAAGCCCTCTCCTTTTACGGCTCCTACCGGCAGGAAGGGCGCAAAGAAAACAACTTCCACTTTAACTGGGGCGATAAAGCCGTCCCGGAAGGGCGCAAGATCATCGAAAAGGCCCTGGCCGAAGGCCGGTCCGCTTTGCTGGAACATGAAGCCAAGGAACTGTTAAAACTACAGGGTGCGCCGGTATCCCTGGACCGGCTGGTAGTTAATGAAGATGAGGCGGTAGAAGTTGCCTCCGAACTGGGCTATAACGTGGCCATGAAAATAGTGTCCCCCGATATCCTGCACAAATCCGATGCCGGCGGGGTAAAGCTCAAACTCAAAAATGAAAAAGAAGTGCGGGATGCCTTTAACAAGATCATGAAAAATGCTTATGAATATGATCCCGCTGCCGATATCAAGGGCTGTATTATTTCCCGCATGTCCGGCGAAGGTGTGGAAGTGATCATCGGCACCAAGAACGACGACCAGTTCGGCCCCATTGTCATGTTCGGCCTGGGCGGGGTCCTGGTGGAAGTGATTAAGGACGTTTCTTTCCGGGTTCTGCCAGTTTCCGAGCACTGGGCCGCTTCAATGATCGATGATATCAAGGCCTCCGTAATCCTCGACGGGGTGCGGGGACGCCCGCCCTGCGACAAAAAAGCTATTGCCAAATTGATCGGAAAAGTATCTGAAGTAATCGAAGCCTATCCGGAAATTCACGAGATGGATCTTAACCCGGTTATCGTGCATGAGGATGGTTTGTCGGTGGTAGATGCCAGGATCATTCTCAGCCCGGAAGGTATGGAAAAAAGAATGAGATTATCCCGGAACCTGGAGGAGGGCTCTGGATAATGGAGGCAGCTAGCTCATACCAGGAGGCTGGTTAAATGGATTAAGGAGTGATTTAAATTAATTCCGGAGACCTTTTGAAAGTTTTTATCAGTGCTGATAAGAGTATTAATGTCATTATTTAGTATAACGGCAAGATGAATTAAATCGCCCGGTGAGAGACCGGGGGACTGCTCTTTTTCTAGCAGCAACCGGGCCTGGGAAATATCGCCAGGGGTAACCGGTAGAACAAATCCGTTCATAATCAAAGAAAAATGGTCAAAAACCTGCAACCCTAATTCTACCTGGTTGATGTGGTAATAACGATAAAGAATTTCTTGAAAAACTTCGGTATCTGTGTAGGCTTCAAATTTATTATGAGCCACCGCCTCTAATATCTCGATGCAGCCCGCTTTGCAGGGGTGTTCTTTACCGGCGGCATACATAGGTATGTTTGTATCAATAAATACTTTCATGTGCTGTTTTTATACCCCGCCTCAATTTCCTTTTTCATTTCTTCCCATTCTTTAACAGGCGTATGCAAGCCGGATAACTGTAGTTGCCACCGGAATATTAAACCAGGCCGATCATAGAAGTCATCGCTTCGGCAAAGCTATAACTAGCATTACCTTCAACGGCCGGGGCTTAAAAATTGATTTAATAGCAAGTTAACCGGGCAGTATGCTAACCCAAATTGCGGTAGAGTTCGGGAAAAACACGGCAAAAGAAGGAATCATCAGCGGTATGATAACAAAAATGATATTTTTCTTTACAAACCGCAAAAGTGGGTATATAATAAAATTGTCTATAGTATTAATACAATATACAAAGTAAGGCGGGGGGCAGCTTGAAAATCTTTGTCGATACCCGCAGCGGGGTGCCAATCTACAAACAAATAGTCCAGCAGATCGAAAAGGGGATCATGGGCGGCCTGCTTAAACCAGGGGATCAACTGCCTACGGTTAGAGAGGTGGCTCTTGAACTGACCATCAACCCCAACACGGTAGCCCGGGCGTACCGGGAACTGGAGCACGGCGGATTGATCGAGAGCATCCAGGGCCGGGGCTCCTTTGTCGCAGCCGATCTGCCCCGTCCCACGGGAGAGGACACTGAGATGATCATCAAAGAGAAGATCGAGGAACTGCTTAGAGAAGCGCGCCAGCTGAATATCAGCCCGGCGAAGCTGGAAAAAATGTTTAAAAAAGCGCTTGATAAATAAAAAGTTATAAACTGCCGGTTGCCGGCAGGGGCAAGGAGGGTTTTAAGTTGGGTAGCAGTTGCTTGTCGGTTAAATCTTTAAGTAAGGATTTCGGCCAGAAAAAGGCCCTGACCGGGGTTAGCCTGGAGGTTAAAGAAGGAGAAATAATGGGCCTGGTCGGGCCGAACGGGGCCGGAAAGACCACCCTGATCAAGCTGGTAATGGGCCTGCTCAAGCCAAATTCCGGAATGGTGAGCGTTTTTGGCAGGGAAGCAAAGGATCTGGGGGCTGAAGACAGGAGGCGGATCGGTTATATCGCAGATGAATCTTTCTTTTATGACTTCATGACGGTTCAGCAGACTATCGAGTTTAACCAGGGCTTTTATCCGGACTGGGATCAAGAAAAATGTGCTGGTTTGATGCAGCGCTTCCATCTTCCTCCTGATGAGCCGGTTAAGAACCTGTCAAGGGGCATGAAGGCCCAGCTTGCCCTGATCCTGGTTTTGGCCCAAAAACCGGATCTGCTCTTATTAGATGAACCCCTGGAGGGTCTTGATCCGATGCGCAGGCTTGAATTTTTAAACCTGGTCCTTGAAGATTTCATGGAGCGGGAAGGCCGCTGCCTGCTGATTTCTTCTCACTACTTAGAAGAACTGGAACGCCTGGCGGACCGGGTGGCTTTCCTGCATGAAGGGCGGCTGCTCAAGGTTGCCGAGATGGAACAGCTGAAGATGGAAGAAAAAACAATCCGGGTTGTTTTCCAAAAAGAACCCCCGCAGTCACTGCTCAACATGCCCGGTATCAAGGCCGTGCAAAAGGAAGGGAAAACCGGTTATCTGTTGACCATCGAGGATAATTTCAATGCCATCTACGAAGCCTGCTGTAATTACCCCCACTTTATCCTGGAAATATATCACCGCAGCTTAGAAGATATGTTCATGGATTACTCGGGGAGGGACAAGTAATGAATATGCGCAACTTGATAAGTAAAGAACTGCTGCAGATGCGCTGGATTTTAATCGTCGGCCTTATATTTGGCCTGGCCCTGGCCGTAATCATCGTGGTTACTTTTCACTACATGGAGCAGGTTGTAGCAGAAATCCCTCCTGAGTTGATGGAGCTTTTAGCCCAGCATGAGGTAACCCGGGAGCTTTTGTTTATCTTCGGCGACTACAGCGATTATGTCTGGTCCCAGTGGAATGCGAAAAACCTTTACCAGGCCGGCGCGCTTTTGGCCATCATTATGGCCGCCTCTCAGTTTGCCGGCGAAGTGAGCCGGCGGACAATCGGTTTTTACCTGAGCCGGCCGGTGAC
>PUKV01000228.1 GCA_003550645.1 Syntrophomonadaceae bacterium
CAGAACCCGATCCTGAAATTGATAAAGTGTGGGCACAAGAAGCTGTAAAGCGTTGGGACAAATATAAAGAAGGTAATGCTTAAAAAATATAGACAGCAAATCCATGATATGTTATGCTTTTTAAAACTGAATAGATACATTCAGGTGCCCGTTAGGGGTGAATAGGGAAACCGGTGCAAGTCCGGTGCGATCCCGTCACTGTAAGCAGGAGCCGACTCCATGATTCCACTGGCAAGAAGCTGGGAAGGAGGGGAAGGCGATGACTGTAAGCCAGGAGACCTGCCTGAGTGTTGCTACGTTCCCCTTCGAGTGAAAGGGCTGGTCGCGAATCGCGCCAATGTGTATTCACGAGGCGCTTTTTAATGAATGATGACTCCGGCTTTGGATCAAGAAGGCCGGAGTTTTTAATTGGGCTGGAAATATAAAACGAGACCGGATCAAGATTAAAGGAACCCGAAAATGGAATCATTTCCATGCAAGAGGTTATGGGATAGTATGTTTCTAAAGGTGACCCCCATGGGAAACCTCAAAACATTGTTTTTAATGCGTTATTGGCCCGGAAGGGCATGCCGTCTTTCACTCCTTTCTTGCGGCAGGCTTTAAGCCTATTTAAACCCTTTCCGGTTTAAGACTGTCCCTTCCTGGTGTATTTACACTGTTTTGGGAGGGGACAGCCTTCCTTTTTAAAAGTGGTGTTCTTGTATCAAAACTGAGAAATTAAAACATTTAAAGCCAATCCCGATCATTCATCGTTTTCTGCCTCCTCTGATCAGCAGACCCGGGAAACGCGTTGAATAAAGGTACAGCTGTGATGTCAGGAGATGACTTTTCTGTGCCACCTGAAGGGTACTACACATGATTAAAGGCGGTGCGGTGAGCTTGCAAGCAAATTGAATCATAATGAAGCCTTTGTTCCATAATCTTGAATTTTATGGTATTATTATAATGGTATAAAAATGTTGATTAAATTTCTAAATTGTGAAGTGGTTATAAGTCCTCTTTCTTTGAAAACCTGCCTGCGTCCAGCACTTTATTAACGCATACTGTTGTTTAAAGTATTGCTTAATCATTTGCTTTTTGAGCCATAACCAGGGCTTAGTTTTGTCAGCCTGGTTTTGCTTTGACCCAGATATAACCACAACACCGGGGGGAATTGGTACGCATGAACAGCCGGGAGTTCGGTAAGTTATTAGCAGCACTCAGGAAACAAAACCTGAGTGAATTTGGTAAGAGCTGGACGAGGGAGGAATTGAGCAAATTCATTCATATCAGCCCCCACCAACTGGGCCGGTTGGAGAGGGGCAACCGCAAATACCTGGACACGGAAACCCTGCAGCTTCTGGCCGATGCCTTTAACCTGACCACCCTGGAACGAAAGGAACTGTTTTTTGCTGCTGTAGGAGTTTCTGAAGATGAGATAATCAACCCGGACGACACTGAAAGCAGGTCGGAATTAAACAGCCTGGTATCTGCCATGGAAAAGATGCAGGCTCCGGCCTTCCTGGTTGATGATTACGCTGATATTGTAGCTACCAACATGATTATGATGCGGTTTTACCAGGTAAACCCGGAATATGTGGAAGCGGGCGGCACCAGTTACGCCGCCTTTAATCTGTTAAAATTCATATATGATGAAGCTTCCGGTTACCAGGATGCGGTAGGCGCCGCCTGGGAAACTATGGCCATGCGGAATATGAACTTCTTCCGGCGCATATCGCTCAGGCAAAGGCATAAACCCTATTTTAAGCAAATTCTTACCGAATTGCGCCGGATCAGGAAATTTGATCTGCACTGGCACGAGGTGACCAGGGGCCCTTCCTATGTAGATTCAGTTTATGATATTTTCCAGTGGCACCATCCTGCCTACGGCCCAATCCACCTTGTTTTTACCGAGGCTGCAGTGCCGACGGGATACAGCAACCTCTACCTTTTTACCTATACGCCGCTTGATATTCACACCGCTGAGGTCTTCCTGGAAATCGCCAGGGAAGCTGGCGGCCAGGCTTTCCAGTTTGCCCCCTGGCCCGTAAAGCCTCTAAACGAGCCTGAAGAGTAAACGATTATGCTGCCGGTAAAATAAATGAAAAGATATAACATGAAAACTGAAGCTTAATAAAGATATTATGAAGCGTTATAAATGATATAACCGTGCTCTTGTATGGTATCTAAAAAACCACTTCTATCGTTATCTTCTTCTATAAGGACTGGTTCTATACGGTCATCTATATTTCTTTTAAGTTTGTACAGCTTGGTTTCAAGCTCAAGGAAATCGCCTTCTACCGAACCAACTACAACGGCAATATCTATATCGCTATTTTCTTTCCAGTTTCCTTTTGCATAGGAACCGTATAAAATAATTTTGCGTGGATGGATGTTTTTACTTACCTGGTCTGCATATTGCTTTGCTTTTGTTAAGACTTCGCTTTTATCCATGAGTACAAGGCCTCCGTTTCCTCAATTATAGATTCACATTTTTCTTTTGTCAGAGATTTTAAGAGACTGTCTTTTGAAGTTGGATATCTCGCTTCAATATTAAGTGGGCCCAATACATCACATCCTTTGTGGGTCCTTTCTATGTAATTTTATCATTAAAAATAGCTTTTGTGTGAATAGAAAAACATTTAACTATAGCTTGTTCCTCTCCCTTTTTGCATGCCAGACCACAATACAATATACTAAGGTTAGCAAAAGCAAACCATACCGGAAAGGGGTTAATTATGCCAAAAAAGCGAGATTATGATCAGGCCGGACCCGAGCTGCGCTACAGGGCCCATCCCTGGCACGGGGTCTACCTTGGTGATAACTGGCCGGATATTGTCAACACCTATATCGAGGTCGTGCCGAGCGATACGGTCAAGTATGAGCTGGATAAGGAAACGGGGATCTTGCAGATCGACCGGCCCCAGCTTTATTCAAGCATTTACCCGACCCTGTACGGGATGCTTCCCCGGACCTACTGCGGCCAAAGGGTCGGCGATTTTTGCAGCCATAAGTCGGAGCTGGAAGGAGTCAGGGGGGACGGGGATCCCCTTGATATCTGCGTGATGACCGAAAAGATTGTCCCCCACGGCGACATCCTGCTGCGGGCCAAGCCGATCGGGGGGTTCCGCCTGCTGGACAGCGGCGAAGCCGACGACAAGATTATTTCCGTCCTGGTCGGCGATGCCCTCTATGGCCACTGGCAGGGCATCGGGGATGTCCCGGATGAAGTGATCAGGCGCCTGGAACACTTTTTCCTGACCTACAAGCAGATGCCGGGCGGAGATGAAGAAAAGTGCGTCCTTGAGGCGATCTATGACCGGGAAGAGGCCCATGAAGTGATCCGCCTGGCCCATGAGGATTACCAGGAACTTTTTGGTTAAGAAATCCCTTCAGCGGCGCAGGTGATCTGCCTGCCCCTGCTGCCCGGCGCGGCAGATCAGGGCTCGATCACGGCCACGAATTCGGGCAGGACGTGAAAGCGCAGCTCTGAGCCCTCCCGGAGGTTTTTCTCGGGGTGGATGTGGACCAGCAACTCAACGGGCCCGTTTCCGGTTACCGCTTCAAGCACCGCCTCGATTTCATTGCCCCCGTATATAGTTTCTTTGATTATTCCCCTGACATCACCCTCCGGGTCGAGCTCGAAGCTGTCCGGGCG
>PUKV01000272.1 GCA_003550645.1 Syntrophomonadaceae bacterium
TGGGCTGGTAATCAAGTTCGGCGAATTCATCATTTTGTATTTCACTGCTGCCTTCATCACCAGGACCTCCGGAATCAGGCACATTTTTGTAAGCGTTGTGATCGCCATGATCCCGGGTAGACGGCCTTTTCAGGTCACCATCGCAAAACCGGCAGTAGTAATCTTCAGGCCGGTTTTCCTTTCCACAGAAAGGGCAGTGGTTTGTTTCTGTCATAGTTTAACCCCCATCCCGGACTGGTACTCATTGCCCGGGAAATTATTATACCAGGTAAGATATAATTCACCTGCTCTTTCTTTTTTCCTGCCCCGGAAACCGGCCCTAAAAAAATAATTTACCTGCTTAAGTCCTGTCTTACAGTGCTTTTATTTACTTGATTATATCAAATATTGACATCCGGTAACTTCTTTTAAAGTCACTATTCAACCCGACCTACGGGCATAATCATCAACGGCTCTCCACCGGTTTCAAGGATTTCAGCCACCTCGGCATCATCGAATGCGCCCACGGCAACTGTACCCAGGTCCAGTTCTTCCGCCATCAGGTATATGTTCTGCGAAGCATATCCGGCATCCATATGAACGTACCTTTCACCTCTATCCCCGTAACGATCCATGGTGCGTTCATAATGGGCCACCAGAACCAGGTTCGCCGGGGCCTCTGCGATGAAGACTTGATCAAGGGCGGAAGCAGCCAGTAATTCAAGCCTGTCTCCTTCAGCTACCGGTTCCAGGGTGTGGGCTTCATGGTCGTAGCGGTACACTCCGGCTATAATGTCTTCTGCCTCAATACCTGCCACCAGGTAAATTTCAAGCGGGTAGGTGCCTCCGGCTGAAGGCGCAGTCCTGGTAGCGCCGCTTACACCATCCACCCCCACGCCTCCTGCCGCCCAGAGCAGGTTACCTGCTTCTTCCAGGCTGAGCCCTTCCCCGGTAAAAGCACGTCGCGAGGAGCGCTCATGCAGGGCTTCTGAAACAGTTTTTTCATCCACGCCCGGTTCAGGCAGCTCAATTTGCTGATCATAGAAGTCATTACGTTCGTTATTATTGTTATTATTGACCGGGTCAGCCGGATCGCAACCACCTGTTAAGATCATTGAACCGGCGCCAAGTATCACTGCAAGGGAAAAACAAAGCAACCTCTTCATTATAAATCCCTCCTCATCCGGGTAAACTTTCTATCATCTTTAATACGCCAGGCAGGTACTTTTTCTTCGCTTCTTTTTCATAAATATCCTGCTAAAAATTCTTCTGCCCCTGTTTCTTCTATCGCTTTATTTTAAGTCCAATCACGCTTTTTCTTCGTTTTTTGGACGAATTAACCATTTTGTGCTATACTTAAATACATGTCTTGGCTGCCCCCATTCAACACGGGCCGCCAAAATCCTATAAGGACGTGATATTTATCTGTGGTATAGCAGGAATTTGGAATCATTTCGATCAAAGCGGCATCCAGTCCATGCTGGAGGAAATGGTTCACCGCGGCCCCGATGCTTGTGGTGAAAAAGTTTTCAAGAGTGTACCAGGAGTGTTTGGACACCGCCGTTTGAGCATCATGGACCCCGAGGGCGGCAATCAGCCCATCAACAACGAGAATCAGTCCATGTCCATCATCGCCAACGGCGAGATATATAACTTTCCCGGGCTTTACAAGGCCCTGGCTGAAACCCACACTTTTAAAACTAAAAGCGACACTGAAACCGTCCTCCACCTGTTTGAGGATTTAGGTCCCGGCCTGGTAAACAAACTGGAGGGCATGTATGCCTTCGCCATAGCCGACGGCCGTAACCTCTTTGTAGCCCGGGATCCGATCGGCATCAAGCCCCTTTACTATTCCGAAGGTGAAGATGGCTTCTACTTCGCTTCCGAACTGAAACCGCTGGCCAAACTGCCTGGTAAAGTCCACGAATTCCCTCCCGGCACTTATTACCATTCCGACCAGGGCTTCAAAACCTATTACGAGGTCCCCGAAGTGGTTACCAGCCGGGAGCCGCTTGAATACCAGACTAAAAAACTCAGGCAGACCCTGGAAAAAGTGGTCGATTCCCACCTGATGAGCGATGTGCCCCTGGGCGTATTTCTTTCCGGCGGCCTTGACAGCAGTATTACCACCGCCCTGTCGAGGAAAATCATCGGACGCCCGATCCATTCCTTCTCGGTCGGCATTGAAGGCTGCCCCGACCTGGAATCGGCCCGGATGCTTTCACGCTACCTGGACACTATTCACCACGAGCACCTGATTACCGTCGATGAAGTTATGGCCAAACTGCCCGAAATCATTTATTTCCTGGAATCCTACGACCAGGACCTGGTTAGAAGCGCCATCCCTACCTATTTTACCGCCCGGCTGGCCAAAGAACATGTCAAAGTGGTCCTGAGCGGCGAAGGGGCAGATGAGCTGTTTGCCGGCTACGGTTATTTTAAAAACTATACGGGAAACGATAAGGTCTTGCAGTCAGAAATGAGACGTTCCGTATCCACCCTGCACAACATCAACCTGCAGAGAGTAGACCGCCTGACCATGGCCCATTCTATTGAAGCCAGGGTGCCTTTCCTGGACAAGGAAGCGATCGAAGTGAGCTTAAGCATTCCTTCTGAATACAAGCTGCGCGGCAACCCGCCCATTGAAAAATGGATCCTGCGCAAGGCCGTGGAAGATTTGCTGCCCGATGAAATAACCTGGCGCAAAAAGGAACAGTTCGATGAAGGAAGCGGCATAGTTGACTTTATCGAACAGTCCATTGCCGAAAACTTTAGTGCACAAGATGCCCGCCGGCACCGGGAGAAGTACCCCGGGATTACTTTCCGGTCGCACGAAGAGTGCTACTACCACAAGCTTTTTACAGAAGTATTCGAGCGCCCGGATGTAATCATGGATAACATGGGCCGCTGGGCAGAGCGCCCGGATTACCAGTAAACAGAATACCCTGCAGCAAAGCCTGAATATAAAATATAAAAAGTCAATAGCAACTATATTTTATTTAAGAAGCACGCGAATTAATTTCGCGTGCTTCTCAGGGCGATATTTAAAACTTAATCAGATCCAGCACATACTGCATGATTAGGACAACATCATTAACATTAATGCTTTCTTTTCCGTCAATATTACCGAAGCCAGGTGAAGAAGCGCTTACACCTGAAGGCGTCAGGGCAAAAAGAAACATAAAAAAATAACAAGCAAAACATCGCCTGACTTAACCCCACGGATTTTATTGGCAAAAATGTTGTGAGTTGTCATGGCTTATGCTTCCTTTCTTCCTTTTTCATTAAATAATGCTACTATAACCACTCTAGTATTTGATATGCGGCGGCAAGGCTAAATAGCCGCCGCATAGATGATATTACTTTATTTGACAAAACACAGACAGCATAACACAGTATTTTTATTACCAACACATATTAACCAGTATTCAAATCACAAACCATTCATAATGTGCGCAGGTATCGACATGAAATTGCTTTCTAAATTTGGAGGAGAATCACCTACCTCAAACAGTACAGTTTTTTCAATATTTGCTATTATGGTGTCTTCATAGTCATCTTTAGCGCAAACTAAACTGAAGTGGATTGTATATTCTCCCAATTCTTCTTCTTTGAATAA
>PUKV01000079.1 GCA_003550645.1 Syntrophomonadaceae bacterium
CTGGTCTGGTAAGAACCAAAGGGCATGTCCCCAACTATCCAGGTCTTGGGAGCGCCGCGGCGCACCGCCCGGCAGTGAGCAAGGCAGTCTTCCATGGTTACCGGGATGGTGTCTTTGTATCCAAGAAGGACCATCCCCAGCGAATCGCCGACGAGGATCATATCCATGCCGGCCTGCTCGGCAAACATGCCCATGGGAAAATCATAGGCCGTTACCCAGGCTACTTTCTCCCCTTCCTTTTTCATCCTGATAAAATCCAACACACTTTTTTTTGACAAGATCCTTTCTCCTTTCATAAAATGATCTTTATTCTTCACAACCCCGGCAGCAAACCGGGATCCTGTGAACTGCTCTTTTATCCTTTCAGGATAAGTTCTAAAGGATAGTCATAAACATGCTCATACCCGTCCGAAGTCACCTGCACACTGGCATCTACTTCGAAGCCAACTTCGTCATACCAGATACCGGGAATCAGGTGCAGCATCATGTTTGGTTCCAGGACGGTTTTATCGCCCGGGCGGATGCTGATCGTCTGCTCACCCCAGTCCGGGGGATAGTTGAGCCCGAAAGAATAGCCGATCCTGGATTCCTTTACCACCGTTGAATGGGCAATCCCCTTACGCCAGGCTTCCTCCACTTCTTCTACGGTAACCCCCGGCTTGATCGTTTCCAGGGCCTTGTCCAGGCCTTCTAAAACCACGTTGGCGGTATCTGTTAAAAGCTGGGGCGGGTTTTTACCGAGGAAAATGGTGCGCGCAATCGGGGCGTGGTAGCGGCGGTAAGCCCCGCTCAGCTCCAGCAGCACCGCTTCATTTTCCTGGTACACTTTTTCCGTCCAGGTCAGGTGGGGAGTTTTAGTGGCTTCCCCGGCCATCATCAGGGGCACTATCGCCGGATAATCGCCGGCGTATTCTTCCGTCCCGGAATACTGGGCATGAGCTACAGCCGCAGCAGCGTCACATTCGCGCACCCCCACGTTGATAGCATTTTTTGCGGCATCCATAACTTTTTCAGAAATCTTCCCGGCCCGCCGGATAAACTCAACCTCGGCATCAGATTTAACCACCCTGACCCAGTTGACCAGGGCATTGGCATCGCTGAACTTAGCCTGCGGAAGAGACTGTTCGAGGGCCACGTGCGCACTGTAGGTATAATAAAATTGGTCCATCTCCACACCGATTACGCTTTTATCCCAGCCTTTTTCCTTGATCACATCGGCCACAAATTGCATGGGATGTTTAACGATAGACTGAACATAATCATCGGCGTATTCACGGATGTTCTCTTCAGCCAGGTAAGTAGTCATCCTGGCCCCGTTGGCATCCATACCGCGGCCGAGCCACATCGGTTCCCCTTGATCCTGGTGCAGTAAAACGCACTGGTGGACGTAAAAGCTCCAGCCGTCATAACCGGTTAAGTAATTCATGTTTGCCGGCTGGCATATGACCAGCAGGTCGATTCCCCGGTCCGCCATTTTTTTCCTGGTTTTTTTAACCCTGCCCTGGTATTCTTCCCTGGAAAAAACTCCTGGCATAATCACTCCTCCTTTATCCTTTTATTTATCCCGTCCAGGAAAAAGCCCTCCTTAATCATTTTGCCCTGAAACCCTGGCAAACCCGTGCCCGGTTCTAAATACTATCCGGGTCGGCATTAAGGCTTTTTCCGTTATGCTTACATAAAACCGTCAAAGCGCTGCTTAACTACGGCCGAATAAATATAATTGATCATGGTGATGTAATCGAATACAGGCAGTCCCGTAGTATGCTGGACAGCCGCGCCATATGGCGCCAGGACGCTGCATTCGAAGAGCAAAACCCTTGTTTCAGGCACTTTTTCTGTCAACTCCCTGGCCGCTCTAACAACTTCTTTTTCCAGCTTCGAGCTGTCCAGGATCCCTTTTTCTTCAATAAAAGCATCCCGGAAAGCAGGGCAGTTTTCCAGGCCGCGGACAGCCAGTTTTTCGGGCAGATCGGCCCCGCAAATCTTTAAAACCTGATCATTAAGGGCCCCGGCGTTGGCCGTTATAATCCCAATCTTGTCTTTTTCACCGATCAGGCGAACAATAAATGGCACCTGCAAAAGGCTGGACATAAAAGTTGGAATTCCTACAGTCCGGGCTATTTGCTCCTGGTAGAGGGCCATAAAACCACAGTCGCCGGTGATTGCCCTGACTCCGTTAGCTTTTAATTCAAGGGCTGCTTCAATCACGTCATCAACCAGTGAAAGATCGTGATTAAAAATGCGTTCCACACTCAGGCCCGGCACCTTTTGGAAGCGAACCGGGAAACTGTAGGTGCTGGCGTTGGCCACATCACCTGGAATAAACGGGGCAGAGCTATCCAGCAATATAATCCCTATCGCTTCCCCGTAACTGACCTGACCCGGCTTTGCCCGGTACAACAAAACGTGACCTCCTTAAAAACTTGCTTGATATTAATCTATTAACGCAGTATCGGGTAAAAACAGCGCTATGTCTGGAAAAGCCACCAGCAAGATGGTAACCAGGATTAAGATTATAATAAACGGCGGTGTGTGCCCGATCACTTCCAGGTAAGGCCGCCTAAAAATTAGCTGGGCAGTAAAAATATCACATCCAAAGGGAGGAGTAGCAGAACCAATTGCCGCCTGGAGGGTAACTAAAACCCCGAGCAAGACCGGATCCACACCGGCCTGAATCACGTAGGGTGCAAATACCGGGCTAAGCACGTATATAGCAACAATCGGATCAACAAACATGCAGGCGACAAAATAAGAAACCACAATGATCAGGATTACGGTTAAATATGATGGATCGGCTCCGAACAAAGGTCCAAGAATCTGCTGCGGGATCCGCAAAAAGCTCAGCAGCCAGGACAGGGCCTGGCCGGCTCCAACCAGTATAAACACCACCCCGGTTATGACTCCGGTCTGTAAAAAACTGTCAACTAACCGGTTAATCGTTAAAGAACGGTAGATAACCAGCTCTAGAAAAAGGGCATAGGCCACAGCTGCAGCTGCTGCCTCAGTGGGGCTGAAAATACCCCCATAGATCCCGCCGACAATAATCGCCGGAAAACCAACAACAGGAAGGCCATCTTTAATCGCAGCCTTTCTTTCCTCCCAGTTAGCCTTCGGAAGCTGACCGATATTTTTGAACTTGGAATAAAAGAAGCTGTAAATAGAAAACAACAGGAATATGAGTATACCGGGCCCAATCCCGGCCAGGAACAGCTCTCCGATAGAAGTGCCGGTAACCACCCCATAGACAATGAAACCGATACTGGGCGGAATGAGAAAAGCGATGTCGCTGGAATTAATAATTAATCCCAAAGTATAAGCACTGGGATAACCGGCATCTAAGAGCATGGGACGCATAGTCCCCCCGATTGCTGCCACTGTAGCCTGGGTTGAACCGGAAACTGCCCCAAAAAGGGTACAGCTGGCATTGGTAGTAATCGGAAGACCGCCGGGAATATGGCCGACAAAAGATTTAACCATGTTAATCAGCTTGCCCGCCGCCTGCCCGGAGGTAATAATCGACGCTCCCAGGATAAACATGGGCACTGCCACCAGCGCCGGTGGCTTAATCCCGCTAACTACTTGCTGCACTAAA
>PUKV01000038.1 GCA_003550645.1 Syntrophomonadaceae bacterium
AGGCAGGAAGCGGCTGTTTTAGAACAAGCCTTCCACCTTGCCTGTTTCGACATCGACATCCACTTTGCGGAAAGCGGGGCTGGCAGCGGTACCGGGCATCAGGGAAATAGCTCCGGCAACCGGGACCAGGAAATCAGCTCCACCGTAAGTAAGGATATCACGGATCTTGAGGTTCCAGCCCTTCGGAACGCCCTTCAGGGCCGGGTCGTCGCTCAGGCTGAGATGGGTCTTAACCATGCAGGTACCCATCTTTTGGAACTTCGGATCGCCTTCCATCTTCTTGATCTTTTCAAGGGCATCCGTAGTATAATCGACACCGTCAGCACCGTATACTTCCTTGGCGATAAGTTCAATGCGCTTGCGCAGCGGGGTGTCAAGCTCATAGAGGAATTTGAACTCACTGGGCTCTTCGCATGCTTCAACGACAGCTTCAGCAAATTCCTTCGCTCCATCTCCACCGTACTGCCAGTGCTTGGAAACAGCAACTTTTGCCCCTGCTTCTTCGGACAGGCGGCGAACGGCTTTAACTTCGTTGTCGGTATCAGTGTAGAAGTGGTTAATGCAAACCACGGGGGTAATTCCGGCTTTCTTGATCGTGTTGATGTGATGAATCAGGTTGTCGCAGCCTTTTTCCACCCACTCAACATTTTCCTGTCCGTAGGATGGATCAAGCGGCTGTCCCGGCTTGGGCAGGGGTGCTCCACCGTGGGCCTTTAAAGCGCGGATCGTGGCCACGAGCACGGCGCAATCCGGCTTCAAGCCGGACATGCGGCATTTCAGGTTCCAGAACTTCTCGAAACCGATGTCGGCGGCAAATCCAGACTCGGTGATGACATAGTCGCCAAGCTTGAGGGCTACGCGGTCCGCCACGATGGAAGACTGACCGATGGCGATATTGGCAAACGGGCCGGCATGGACAAATGTGGGCTGGCCTTCAATAGTCTGCATCAGGTTGGGGTTAAGAGCTTCAACCATCCATGCAGTCATGGCACCGGCCACATCAAGATCTTCGGTGGTAACCGGGTTGCCCCTCTTATCATAAGCAACCACGATTCTACCCATGCGATCCCGCATGTCTTTCAAATCATTGGCCACGGCCAGGATGGCCATAACCTCGGAAGAAACAGCAATATTAAACCCGGAGCTCATCATAAACCCGTCTCTCCTGCCGCCCAGGCCGATAATGATATTGCGCAGGGCCTGTGCGCAGAAGTCAATAATCCAGTTCATTTCCACGTTACGCGGATCGATATTCAGGCGCTTCAATCCGCTGCGCTCCAGGAAAGCATCAGTGGAGTTAAATTCGTGCTGGAGACGGGAAGTTAAAGCTACCATGGCCAGGTTATGGGCGTTCATAATAGCGTTGATGTCGCCGGTCAGGCCGAGTGAAAACGGGGTCAAGGGAACACACTGGGCCAGACCTCCACCGGCAGCGGATCCTTTAACGTTCATGGTCGGCCCACCGGAGGGCTGGCGAATGGTGGCAATAACATTTTTGTCCAGCTTGCCCATTCCCTGGGTCAAGCCCATGGTCGATGTTGACTTGCCTTCACCCAGTGGAGTAGGGGTAATGGCGGTAACATCGATGTACTTACCATCAGGCTTATCTTTGTTTCTTTCCAGGACTTTTTTGTAGTCCACCTTGGCCACATAATGGCCGTTGGGAAGGAGCTCTTCCTGGTCAAGCTTGAGCTCCTCGGCTAACTGGTAAACTTTTTTCATGTTCTTTTCAGCGGCTTCAGCAATTTCCCAGTCAGCATGTTTTGTTGGGTCTAGCGGCATTTAAACAACCTCCTTGTTCTTTTTATGTTAATTAATAACCCTCTACGTATAGACGCAGACAAAGATTCTATTTCAACATTAACCTGCGTTTTCCTGCTGCATAGTTCAGGATTTCACAAATTTTTTATGCCTTAATTGGAACCCTGACCGGTATGGCCCCACCTGTTTTACATTAAACCCGGTACACTATACTGAAATCTTTGCGCAAAGCGCATCATTTCTTATCCAGGTCACTTACTGCCGGTATCCCGCAAAGAGAAGAGGCGGATAATACCGCCCTTTTCACGGCGCCGGCCACCGCTTCTGCGGCCATCAGCCCGACAATATTGACATCGGCATGTAAATCTCCCCTGGAAAGGGCAAATATTGTGTCTCCGTCCCACATCGTGTGGACAGGCCAAATGGAGCGGGCCAGGCCGTTATGGGCCAGCTGGCAGACCTTCTGAAGAGAAGGCCGGTCCAGGTTTGCATTGGTGGCCACAACTCCTAAAGTGGTATTACCGGCACAGCCGCCATGGTTAGCTCCCAAAAGCAGGTCAACTGTATTTTCCATCATTCCGGTTTCTGGACTTCGCGGGCCGGCCAGCAACCGGCCCCGGTGGTCGTAAACATCGCCAAAAGCATTTACCGCTACCAGGGCGGCAACGATGAGATCTTCTTTCTTTAGGGCATAAGATCCCTGCCCGGATTTGATTGCGAACTCCATACCGTGGATTTTCCCCACCGTTGCCCCGCACCCGGCTCCGACCGATCCTTCCGGAACCGGGCCTGCAGAAGCTTTTTTGCAGGCATCAAAGCCCATTTCTTTGCCGGGCCTGATTTGTCCGTCTCCAATTAATAAATCGAACAAAACTGCAGCCGGCACAATTGGGATCTTAAAGCGATCCACGGAAAAACCGCGGTCACATTTTTCGAGATACTCCATCACACCGGCAGCTGCATCAAGACCGAAAGCGCTTCCACCGGCCAGGACCAGGCCCTGGATCTCTTCGACCAGGCATCCCGGCTGGAGCAGATCGGTTTCCCTGGTTCCCGGAGCCGAACCCCGCACCTCTACAGCAGCCCGGGCTCCTTCTTCAACCAGCACCACTGTCACCCCGGTAGCCGCTTCAGTGTTGGACGCAGTTCCCACTTTTATGCCTTCGATATCGGTTAAGCCAGGGGCCATTATAATTCACTCCTGCCTGTCTCAGTTTATCGGCATAGAAAGGGCCAGGCTTGCGCCTGGCCCTATGCTAAAGTTTTAGTTAATGATCTCCGCCTGGATTTTTACCCTGCTTCGTATGCTGCCGGAATGAAGCCTGGCGATCTTCCTTGTGATCTGCTGTTTTTGCGTCCTCTTCGGTTTCCTCGTCTTCTTCTGCAGACCCTACTTCATCGGCCAGATCACCTTCTGCTGTTTCTACCTCATCTTCTGTATCTTCATCTTCTTCCAACATAGCTTCATCATCGTCAGAAATTCCTGCTTCTGCACCCTTCTCTTCCGAGGGGCTTTCAGTCCCAGGTTCTTCATCTTCTTCTGTGTCTTCAGGTAATTCTCTGCCTTCAACCAGTGCTTTGATTTCTTTCGAATTTAGCGTTTCTTTTTCCAAAAGCCCCTGGGCTATCTTTTCCAGCTTGGAACGATCTTCCTCCAAAATATCCTGAGCTCGCTGGTAGCAATCATCGATTGTTTTCCTGATCTCCTGGTCAATGGCCTTGGCTATTTCCTCGCTGTAATCGCGGTCCCGGCCCAGGTCCCGGCCCAGGAAAACCTGGTCCTGTTTCCTGCCC
>PUKV01000189.1 GCA_003550645.1 Syntrophomonadaceae bacterium
CTTTTTCCCCAATTATCTGACATTCCCTTAGCCTGAATGATGGTGGTTAAGTTGTTTAATCAACTAAGAACCGGTAGCGATTAATTTACCAATTTTTCTTAAAGGAAGTAATATAACAGTAAGCTAAAAAACGCTTTTAGTCTATCACCTCTTCAGGGTGATTTTTATATTTTCGTCTTGCTGCAAAGCATAAAAAGTCCGTGATCTCGAAGAGTTAATTGAAATAGTATAAAAAAGAGAGCATTGCTTAAGAAAAAGTATAGACTCAGGATCGCAAAAGATTAGAATTGGCAGGATTTGTTGTTTTCTAAAAATAATAAACCCGGGAGAGTTTCCCCGGGTTTTTAATCATTTGTTTTATTTGCTAAATTCCTCTTATTCCTCTTCGTAAACTTCATCCTGGGGCGCTTCTTCGCCGTTACAACCGGTGATGGAAAAAGAAATTGCCCCGACAAACAAGATTGCCAATAGCATTAGCAAAGCCTTCTTCATTTTAACACCTCTTTTCTATAATCATCTCTATTAAAAAAACCCTTGCATTTTATTCACTGTAAACCCCCTTTTTCCTGCCCTTGAAGCGGGTTTAATCAAAATTTAATTTGTTTGACTGTTTGCTTTATTGTCCCTAAATTTATTTGACGGCCCAGCTGGATCAAGTTATATTTATAGTTGTATACCCGGCAGGATAACCTTATGAAAATGAGAATTATTAGAAGAAGAGCCGCTGGTGCCGGGCTAACGGTTGCTCTTATTTTAGCTTTGTCGATGATTGGGGCAGGGTCCAGTTCTTTAATATCGTATCAAATAGTTTTACACCTGAGGCTTTAATTAGTGGGTAGGAATTTATTTGCGAAGACAGGTTGTTATAAAAGGTTTAATAAAACACTTGGATTATAGGAGTTTGCTGTGTGAAAAAGTACGTCTTTATTCTAATGATTATGTGGTTGATGGTGAAAAAAATGACGCTCTAAATCGAGGGGAGGAAACAGGTAAACATAATGAATTTTGGGAGTAATAAAGTCAACAACAACAACAATAAGACCATAGCTATTATTACCTGGGACGTGACTCACAATGCTTTGGGAAGAGC
This sequence comes from Syntrophomonadaceae bacterium, assembly GCA_003550645.1. Lineage (GTDB taxonomy): Bacteria > Bacillota > Dethiobacteria > DTU022 > DTU022 > B1SED10-74M. The sequence continues at coordinate 1,091 of PUKV01000189.1, forward strand.
TTATATGCTTGCTGAAGCCTTATCGTATAAATACAAGGTCAAGATAGTAGGCTTTACTTACAAGCAGAAGAATCTTTCCATATGGGAACCTTTAAAAGAAGGCAATATCTCGGTCTTTTCATATCCTGGTGAGAATTATCCTGAATTAGCAAGCTCTCTGGAATCTTTAGCTCCAAAAATTGACGTAGATATTATACTTGTAAGTAAGCCGAGGTTGCCTGCAATGCAGCTTGGTTTGTTAATAAAAGCATCAAGAAACTGCCCTTTATTATTGGATATTGATGATTATGAGCTAGGTTTTTTTGAACGAAAGAACAAGGTTTTTGAAAAATATGATATTAAAATCCCTTATGGCGAGCATTGGACGCGTTTTTGTGAAAGCTGTATTAATTATGCTGATGATATCTTTGTTTCTAATTTAGCCTTACAAGAAAAGTATGGGGGCACAATTATTCCCCATGCACGGGATGAAAACCTTTTTAAACCGGAATTATATGACAAAGAGGAAAGAAGAAAAGAGCTAGGCATTTCTCCAAACGATAAAGTTGTATTATTTTTAGGTACTCCTAGAGAACACAAGGGATTATTAGCTCTTTTAGAGACAATTAAAAAGTGTGGCAACCCGAATTATAAACTATGTATTATAGGGACTTTTCATAATTTGAGTTTAAAGGAAAGGTTAGAAGATATAGGTGGGAACCAATTGTTGTTGCACCCTGACCAACCTTTTAATAAAGTAGCAAGTAATGTTGCAGCAGCTGATTTAGTTTGCATTTTACAGAATCAAGAAAGTGAAGTTTCTAAGTATCAATTTCCAGCAAAAGTAGTTGATGCAATGGCTATGGGAGTGCCAGTTTTAGCCTATAACACGCCTCCATTACAACCATTAATAGAGCAGGACGTTGTTATTCCAACAAGGCCTGATGCATTAGAAGTGGATATTATGCGGGTTTTGTCTGATATAGAGCATTTCAAACAAAAGCAACTCGAAAAACGGGATGTTTTTTTAAGTCAGTATAGTTACGGAGCAATACTGAGAAAGATGGATGCCGTTATTAACAAAGCATATCATAACAACAATCCTTTACCTGCAAAAGCTTTATCTTTTACTAAAATGCAGACAAATCTGTTAGATGATGTCGAAAAACTACTAGAAACCGAAGGTAAAAAAAGCAAAAGAATAAAGCAAAATTGGGAACTAAAGTTGAATAAAATGGAAATAGAGAAATATAAAGTAGAAGTTGCTCGGATGCAAGAAAAGCTTGGTAAACAACGGGAACATAACAGCTTGATCAAGGAAATACTAGGGCATAAAGAATCTAAACTTAGAGATATTAAAAATAATAACAGTGAATTAATTAATGAATGTGAGATTTTTGAAAAGAAGCGAGACGCTATTATGAAGAGTCGAACCTGGCGTTACATTTTACCTTTAGGGAAATCATTGTCTAAGATAAAGGGCAAATAAGGTTTACAGGAGGCAGAATATGAGTGGCAATATTAATAAAGATTTAGAGCAACAACTAGCCGAATTAAATAAAAATATCAAAGAAATAAAGGCTGAATATAAAGTTGAGCAAAAAAAAGAAAAAGAGCTTAATGCTCAATTAAAAACTATTGAAGAGCAGTTAAAAAAAGAAATGTCAAGAAATGACATGCTTGTAGAAAAAAGAGATAATTTAAAAGAAAAGTATAATTCACTTCAGCATAGTAAAATTTGGCGCAGCACTGCACCAATAAGAAAGTTCGTAGCCCTTTTTAAAATAATTAGTTTTTCCAGAAATAAAGGTATTTTAAAATATGTAAAGGCAAAAATTACAAATAAAGAAAAAAGACAAAGATTGAGAAATAAAGAAAAGAAAGAAATGGATAAGATTAAAGGACGCCTTTACAACCTTGGTTTTACCGAACGCCCACTTTTGGAATTAGAAGCTATTTATGGAGATAAATCAAAACCGGATATGAGCAAGCATGCTGCTTTTGAGTTGGCCAGGTGGTATGCCAATCAACATAATGCATGGGGAGCTCAGCGCAGCCTGGAAATATTACCTGCTGCGAAAGAAGGCGAAACCAACCCTATTCGTTTAAGACACATTGCTATTATAGAAGCGGAATGCCAGGAGGCTTTAGGTAATAAAGAAGCAGGCCGGGAAGTTATTTATAATGCTATTAATTCTTTGGGTGAAGAGTCAAACCTCTATTTTGCAGCAGCAAATTTTGAGACAAATTCAGAAGGCAGAATTAGTTGGATTAACAGGGCACTTCAATTGCATAATACTTCACCCATTTCTTACAATCCTGCTTTTACTGAGCTCTCTATGGCAGGGTTGAAGCCTGGAAAAGAAATGAATAAAAAAGATCAAGTAAGTGCTAATTATCCTTTGGTTACAATAATTGTTCCTGCGTACAATGCAGAACCAAATATTAGCAATGCGATCGAATCTATCCTTGTCCAAACATGGTCTAATCTTGAAGTGTTAGTGGTGGATGATTGTAGTAATGACAATACTGTTGCTGTTGTGGAAAGATATGCTAACAAAGATACCAGGGTTAAATTAATCAAGGCGGAAGAAAACATGGGTCCATACGTGGCCAGAAACCTGGCATTAAAAAATGCCAGGGGTGAATTTATTACAACCCATGATACAGATGACTGGTCGCACCCGGAAAAAATAGAGACACAGGTCAGGCACTTACTGGATAACCCTTCCGTAATGGGCAACACTTCCCAGATGGTTCGGACTCATCCTAACCTTAAATTTTATCGGGGCAATAACCCTGGCAACCTGGTGTTTAAGTTTATATCTTCATTCATGTTTCGTCGTAGCCCTGTGATGGATAAAATAGGATTTTGGGATTGCGTGCGTTTTGGTGCTGATAACGAATTTATTAGGCGTATTAGAAAAGTTTTTGGTGAAAATGCTGTAATAGATTTATCCACTGGGCCTTTATCTTTTTACCGTAAAAGTGAAGATACTCTTACAGGTGGTAATGCGTTTGGACACCCTGGTTTTTATATGGGTGCACGAAAAGAATATTTTGAGGCTCAAACGTACTACCACGAAAAGGCCACTAATCTCAATTACAATTTTCCCCAACAATCCAGACCGTTTCCTGTTCCGGAGCCTATGTGGCCCAGGCGAGAAGTAAAAGAAGGTGGCCAAAGATATTTTGACGTTATTATTGTTTCTGATTTCAGGATGTATGGAGGCTCGGTTAACTCTTGTGTTGAGGAGATTAAGGCACAAAAAAAGATGGGCTTGCGCACCGGTTTGCTTCAAATGTGTTGGTACAATATTGAACCCCAGAGGGAAATTCTCCCGAACGTAAGAGATCTTGTTGATGGTGAAGAAGTGCAAATTATAGTTTATGGGGAAAAAGTTTCTTGCGGTTTATTAATACTCCGCTATCCACCAATTTTACAAGAAAAACAGAGATTTTTACCAGATGTGGAAGCAAACGAAGTTAAGGTTATAGTAAATCAACCACCTATGAGTGATTATGGGCCCAACGGGGTTTTTCGTTATGAAATTGAGCGCTGTCAGCAAAATATTCAAGAATATTTTAATCAACCAGGCATATGGCATCCTATAGGCCCCCGGGTGAGAGAAGCTTTACATCAACACCATTCAGGAGAACTAAAATATATACATTTATCTGAAGATGACTGGACTAATATAATAGATGTTAATGAATGGAAACGCAATTCAAAGCTTAAGTGCAACAATAAAATACGCATAGGTAGACATTCTCGAGATCATAAAGTAAAATGGCCTGAAGATCCAAGAAAGCTGTTAATGGTATATCCAGATTCTGAAAATTATGAAATCCATGTGCTGGGAGGGGCAAAAATACCGGAAAAAATTTTAGGTTACCTGCCGAGCAATTGGTATGTTAAAGAATTTGGAGAGTTGCATCCAAGGGAATTTTTACATAAGCTGGATGTATGGGTTTACTTTACTAATGACGACTGGGTGGAATCTTTTGGTCGGGTAATAATTGAAGCTTTGGCTGTAGGCGTGCCAGTAATTTTGCCCCCTTATTACCAGGATTTATTTAAAGAAGCTGCAATTTATGCGGAACCTTCTGATGTTAAAGAAAAGATAGATGGATTAATGGATGATAACTATTATTATGAGAGACAAGTGGAAAAAGCCTTACAATTTGTTGAGACACACTTTGGCTATACCAGTCATGCTGAAAGATTAGGAGCTATACTAGGGAAAACTTATAAAAGCAATGAGCAATCGAAATATTTAGAATGCCAGTAATAAGGTAGTAAATACGAATTGTTTAACTGGTTGATTTAAGATTCAGAGGAACCTGAAAAAGAACGGGGAAAACGAAAGGCTAGATAAAGTATTGAAAAAAATGAAGAATAAATATAAAAAGAAAAAAAATGAGCGCGATATAGCTGATCAAAGTTATAGTAGAATTATAAAAAGCCGCATCTGGGGTTATACTTTGCCTTTAAGAAAGTTAATAGCTTTCCCTAAAAACCTTAAAATAGCAAATACTAACAAAGCTAAAATGCATATTAATTTAGCTGAACAGGCAATGAAAGCAAGAAAGTGGGAGAAAGCAACTTTTCATTGGCAAAAGGTTGTTGAGCTTAACAATCCGAAATATAAAACGGCAGATATTTATAGAAAAACCGGCATATGCTATACAGCTTTAAAAAAGTTTGATTTAAGTACTATCAATTTTAAAAAATATATTGAGTTAAATACAGGGTTACAATTAGATAAAATAATTAGTGAATTAGAGGGGGATATTGAACCAAAAACTGGTAATCTAAAGTCAAAATACAAATATGTTGGTGGTAGGGGCAATTATGGGTTTATAGAACATGAAACTTATGAGTCAAATTATAACAATAAATATTTAACCAAGATAACAAGCCAGAAAAGTATTAATTCGCAAAAAGAAAGCATATTTTATAGTGTTATATGCGAACAATATCCAGAACTGAAAAGTATAACCCCGCATTTAGTTAATATTAAAACCATGAAAGAAGGGAATTTAAAGTTTCTCACTTTGGAAAAAGTAAAAGGGAAACGACCTGAGGTCGAACAAGATCTAAAATATATTGTTGACCTGCAAAGAATTATTTCATCTGTAAAATTTAAAAACATGCAACATTTAGCAAGTCAATTTGAGTCAAAAAAATATTTCTGCTTAAATGATTTAAGTATACCTGCCCCAAAACGGCTTGAAGCTACTTTTGCTAATATCTCGAAGGGTTCTACAAATGAAGCAATTTTTAAATGGATTTATAGTGAAGTTTATGCATTGGGAGAAAAAAATATCATTCATTTAATTAATAAGCTGAAATATTTAATATATAATGCAAAGATGTATGAAAAATTAGATTCAGTGCAAAATTTTGCATTACAACATGGTGATTTTAGTAAATATAATATATTAATAGATAAAAAAACAAGTAATGTCAACGTTATTGACTGGCGGTCATATTTTATAGGGCCGGTAGGCTTTGATATAGCATATTTTTTTAGAAAAGAGATGCTTACTTTTGATAGTATTGACAAGATTTTTTTATCAAACCCCAGGTATTCTGACTTATTAACGCTAATTGAAAAAATATTTTTTGTATATACACTTATCATATTACTATTTTTAAACATTACTGGTATAAAATTCAACAATGAATATTATTATTCTTATCTCAAGCAAGCCACCGATCGTTTAGAAATACTAGTGACAGAATTAAATTATTGCGGAGGTAGGTGATTAAAATAAATTCCCAAATTGAATATTTTTAACTCACCTTCCGCACCCTGAGAACTATGATTTTTGAATTAATGTTACCATAAAGAAAGACTTCTCATCTTTAACGCAAAGTATAAAACAACATAACAGAAAATATTATCATAAATTACGTATGTTGCCATTCTTTGCCTTGTACTATTTTTGCTTCTGTTGTATGATCTTTAAAAGAGCACCTACGGATGGGCAGCAGGAGCGAAACCATGAAGTGCTACGACGTCAAAGAGGTCGGCTCCGGTCCGGTTTTCACTGCCATCTGCCGGCAGCTTAAAATCAGGCATACTGCCAACCAGGTCCTGCCCTGGGACGCCAAACAGTGCCTTTTGGACCCGGGCACCAATCTGGTAGCCCTGATAAACAACATTTCGACCATCAGGGACCCGTTTTTAAGCAGAAGAAGAGCAAGAATGATTGAGCCGGAGGTAATGGTAGATGATCAAGTTGATAATAAACAGCGTAAGAAAACTAGGGCGCATCTTGTTTACAGTAGACCAGAAGCGTCGCATCCTATATTTTTCAAAACGTTTGAATTTGGTTAAAAGCAAAAAAGAAAAGCATCAAAGTAGTATTAAGCAGTTAAAAAGCCATTTACTTGAGCATGGACTTACTGAAAAACCCCTGGCCGAGTTAAGTTATATGTTGAAAGAAAAAAATGATCCTTACTTGAAATGGTTGGCGGCATGGGAGCTGGCCAGGTGGTATGCCAATATGCGAAATAAAGAAGGGGCTTTCCGCTGCCTTGAATATTTGGACATGGTGTTGGATTACTCGCAGTCTGAGGAAGATCAAAGGCAAACGGCAATTATGCGGGCTGAATGCTACGAGTTGCTAGGTGAGGTCGAAAGGGCAAAGCAGGTGATTAATAAAGCGCTTGCCTCGATTTCTCACCCCGATCTTTTCCTGGCGGCGTCTAACCTGGAAGATAATTTACCTGAACGGATTCGCTGGATCAATAGAGCCATGCAGATAAGCGGTATTGAAGCTGTATCGCTTGACAATTCTCCTGAGCTTTCTCCTTATGACCGTCTTTCCACCGGTTTTCTGAGAGAGAAAAATAGAAATACTAAAAAGAATTACCCTATGGTTACGGTGATCATTCCTACTTATAATTCCTCTGGTGTATTGCCGACAGCGTTGAATTCCATCCTCGGCCAGACCTGGACCAACCTGGAGGTTTTGGTGGTGGATGATTGCAGTGCTGATAATACTAAAACGGTAGTCAAAAAATATATCGAAGAGGATCCGCGGGTTAAGTTGTTATCTACACCTGTCAACAGTGGACCCTACGTAGCAAGAAATATAGCTCTTGGGCAAGCTTCTGGAGATCTGGTAACGACTAACGATGCTGATGACTGGTCTCATCCCCAAAAACTTGAAATTCAGGTTAAGCATTTGTTAGACAACTCTGAGATTATAGCCAACTTGTCGCAGCAGGTACGCGCTACCTCGAAGCTGAAATTTTACCGACGGGGCAGATACGGCAACTTAATTAGTTATAACACGTCATCTCTAATGTTTTGGCGTGGCCCAGTTATGGAAAAGCTTGGCTACTGGGATAGTGTTCGTTTTGGATCTGACAATGAATACCTCAGGCGAATAAGAAAGGTTTTTGGTGATGAAAGTTTGGCATTATTACAAAATGCCCCCCTTTCTTTTCAAAGGCAATCTGAGGACTCTCTTACCGGAAGTGGCAATTTTGGATACCACGGCCATTATATGGGAGCCCGCAAGGAGTATTTAGAAAGTCAGGAACATTTTCACCATACAGCAGATAGTTTTTACTATCCATTTCCTCAAAAAATGCGACCCTTTCCAGTGCCTGAGCCAATGTGGCCGGAGCGGGAGAAAAAGCCTGGAGGTTATCGCCGGTTCGATACTGTTCTGGTTTCCGATTTTCGATTTGAAGCAGATGAATTAGAAGCAAACATTAGGGAAATAGAGAGGTTTAAAGATATGGGTTTGCGGGTAGGCCTGGTGCAGATGTACCGGTATGACTATAAAGCAGTAAAAAAAGTAAGTCCGAGTGTTCGAGGATTGATCGACGGTGATAAAGTGCAAATACTGGTCTACGGTGAAAAAATAGAATGTGATCATTTAATTGTCCTCCACCCTCCGGTTTTAGAAGATGAGCATCGTTATCTTCCGGAATTAAAAACCGGAGCTGTAAGCATAGTGCTTGACCGTGATCCGATCAGAGACGGTGAAGAACTGAGTGGCTACAATATCAAGCAGATCAGCCAGGTGGTTGAAAAATATTTTGGTTGCTTCGGTGTGTGGTATCCTTCTGATCAAGCGATGCGAAAAGCACTGATTAATTTGGAAGAGGGTCAATCAGGAAAAATCCTTATAGCCGATAAGAATTGGCCTGAAAGCGCAGGGGGTCAGATTGGTTTAGCTTGATAACGAGAAAATTGGTGATATTTTGCCGGATGAAAAAAGAAATCACGTTGTTGGACAAAAAAAAGAATACTGGAAAAGAAGGCAGGATTTAATATATTACCAGTATGTCCAGGCGCTGGTTAGTTACCTGGCCGCGAATGCGGAAAGTATTATCGATATTGGCTCGTCCGATACACCGCTTTTGGAAACTCTTGACTGGATTCCCCGGCGTTTTGCTTTTGATAAAAGGCGGCCCTACCATTCTGAAAATGTAACCGGGATCAAGGGAGATTTTTTTAAATATGAGCCTGAAGAGAAGTATGATTTTGCGCTATGTTTGCAGGTGTTAGAGCATGTGGAAGATGCCAGGACATTTGCCCGCAAGTTATTTGAAATTGCCAATCACGTTGTTATTTCAGTGCCTTATAAATGGCCTGCTGATTCAAGCCGGTATCATATTCATGACCCGGTAGACTTAGAGAAGCTGAAGGTTTGGACCGGGCGAGAACCAGGTTACTTTATAATTATTAGTGAGCCTCGTAGTAAAAGGACCAGGTTGATTTGTTATTATCATCCTGAAGGTAAAAAGGTGGATTTGGATTATGTCTTTGCCCGGTTGAGTCCCGCAGATAAAAAGACTGAACCTTCCAGGATTAGACGGATTAAGAAAATAATCCGTTCCCGGCTATGGGGAAAAGCTTATAAATTGACAAAACGAACCTTAAGTTTTGGAAGGTCACTTTGGATCTGGGGTAGGGATTTGCTCAAGGAACCTCGCCAGTTGGTCATCCCCTGGATTAGAAAAGAACGTAGCTATATCCGGCGGGCCCGAAAAGCAGTGCAGCATAATGATTGGATGGAAGCGGTTAATAACTGGCATAAGGCACTTATGTGCAGGCCTGCAGGTGAGAAGAGCAGTGGTTATATTCACCGGGAACTTGCCAGGGCTTATATGAGGTTGAAAGAGCCGGAGCAGGTTGAAGAGCACATGAAAACTTACCTGGAGCTTAGCCTTGGTTTGCAGTTAGAAGAAGTAATGCAGGGAATTAGAAATAAGCTTTATCCTGAGATGGGGTCGGTAGATTCTATGTATAAGTATCTGGGCGGCAGGGGTAATTACGGTTTTATCGAACACTGGTCAGTTGGAAGCGCTGCCGCCGAAGACAATAGAGGTTATCTGACCAAGATTGCCCGGGCCGGTTCGACTGGCGTCCAAAAGGAAAAGCATTTCTACCTGCAGATCTGTGAGCGTTTCCCGGTTTTAAAAGAGCTCACCACGCCGCTTGTCGATATTACAGAAATAAAGGCTGAAGATCTCACTTTTTTAACCCTGCGGAAAATCGAGGGGATAGTTCCTAAAAGCAAAGAATACCTGGGCGGCATTACCAGGGCCCAAGAAATATTGGCTGCAATCAAATATGCTGAACTTAAAGAATATCTAGGTGAGGATGATTTAAATCCGGGTTTCTTGTTGGATCAGTTAATGGTGCCGGTAGGTAAGCGGACCAGGTATACTTTTGCTTCGATTCATCAGCACATTACCAACCAAAAAGTGATTAACTGGCTTTACCGGAAAGCAGCATTACAAGAGGTTCCAGGGGAATTGGAGGCTTTAATCGGGCGGCTCAAAAACTTGATCCTGGACCGGCAGCTTTATACAAGGCTTGATCCCGAGGTAAATTACTGCCTGGCCCACGGCGATTTCGGGAGATATAATTTGCTGGCAGATTCTGCTGGCAGGGTTTATGTCCTCGACTGGAGCAGTTACCTGGCTGCTCCCCGCGGGTATGACATGGCTTACTATTTTCGTAAAATAAAATGGAAGTGGCGCAAGATTGAAAAAGAATTTTTAGCATGTCCGGAAAGGAGCGGTTACCTTACACCGCTTGAAATAATATTTTTCATTTACACCCTGATAGTGCTTCGTTTTGTCGATGATGTTACAGATACCGCTTTCAAAGAGGATTACTGTAAATTCCTGGAGCCAGCGGTCGATTACCTGGAAAGGCTGGCTGCAGAGCAGTTTCAATAAGGTTATTGGCCCACTGGTTGTTTGCTCAGCCTTTTTAGGTGCCGGGTATTTCCTCCACCCTTCCAGAAACTCCCTAAAAGGGCACGCCCCCAGAGCCGCAGCGATCTGCTTTTTCCACGGCTGGATTACCGCCCAAAAAAGATCTCATGCCGGGGCAAAGCAGCCTCCTGCCGCTTAAGGCCGCTTACCCTGGCTAACGCACTCTGGATTTTTTTGACCGGGCGCTTCTTGTCAGGGAAAGGTTAGGGGTTGATGAAGTTAAAGCGGCACTGTTTTCAAGTTTAATAGAATTCGCATCTTAATGTATGAAAAAATGCAACCTTATGACATCTACCCAAAATCATCTTTATATGATATAATTTCATTTACTCCAAGAGAACATGACTTCATGAGGATTACCGTCAATTAGCAAAGCAGGAAGGTAATTAAAAGTCAGTGCAAGCAGAAACTATTTCCAGCGTGTGTTTGTTATTTTTGTAACAATTTGCAGGATGAAAATCAATCCTTATAACAAATCCAATAATGGGAAGGTTGTAATTTATCGGTATAAATCGTAAACTGGTGACAAATACAAGGCTTGATATTTACTCCCTGGGACGCTTCCAGGTTTTCCAGAGAGATGAGAAGTTATCCCCGGATCATGGGCGTTCGAAGAAAATATGGGAACTTCTAATGTATTTTTTAACCCATAACGGTAACATCGCACCTACCGAGGAAATCGCTGAAGCTCTACAAACCGGCGAAGATTACGCTAATCCCAACGGTGCTGTAAAAAACCTGGTCCACCGCCTGCGTAAAAAAATCGGAGACTCAAAGTCACCCGAATCAAACTCTCTGGTAATCCAAAGCCAGGGTTGCTACGGTTGGAATCCAAACTGCAACTACTGGTTTGATGCCGAGGCTTTTGATTATCTTTGCAGGGAAGCACGTGCCTCAGCACCTATCGATTCGAACCTGGCCTGTGATCAATACAGCCAGGCTTTATCATTTTACAAGGGCGAATACTTGCCCGGGTGCCCCTATACAGAATGGGTTTACCCGGCGCGCCAGTACTACCGGAACCTATTTGTGAACAGTATGTCCGAGGCACTGAACCTTCTTAAAACCATGGGCGATTACAAGCAGATGATTGAGCTATGTGAAAGTCATCTTTACAGGGAGCGTTTCGAAGAAGAGTTGCATTTACTTTACCTGGAAGCGCTTTTACAGCAAGGAAAAGTTTCGCAGGCCCGCTCTCATTATGAGTTTATTTCTGATCTCTTTTACAAAGAGCTTGGAGTAAAACCTACTCCGGAAATGAAACGCTTTTACCGGCAGATTAAGGAACGTAGTGAAAATCCCGGAAAGCATTTCCTCAATTTAAGGGAACTGCTCCAGGAAGCTGAAAATGCTCAAGGCGCTTTTTACTGCGAGGTTGACTACTTTAAGCACCTGTGCAAGGTGGAAAGGCGCCGGGTCGGAAGAGAGAATCGCCCCGTGCATGTCGGGCTGTTGAGCATTGAAGCGAAAGATGAACTTGCACCAGACCGGGAGTTACTAGCAGCTACGATGCCTGAAGTTTGCAGTATTTTAGAAAGCTCCTTGCGCAAGGGCGATGTCTTTACCCGGTGGAGCGATTACCAGTATGCTGTGTTACTACCAGGTACTACCCAGGAGCAGGCGGAAATGGTTTTCGAACGGGCCAATAAAAGGATCAGGGAACAACACCTGCCTGCTGAACTAAACCTTAAAAGTTATATTTACCCGGTAACACCCTTAGAACCCCTTTAATCTTTTAATCTACCCTTCTTGTTATTCAACCTGCCGCGTTAGCCTTTCTGACGTGGTTTATTTTTGTCCATCCGCTTATTAAAAATACTCTCCTAATTTTATTGAGACCGTTATGTGACTGTCTTGAAACCGTTATCTACTTGTCATGATCTACAGTTGATATAACTAGAAGCGTCGGAGTGCAGCTGATGATTACTAAAAGAAAGCGCAGGCAGATTAAAAAAGCACGGCCAGGGGAGTTTATGGTCACCATTTTCTCCTGGCACGAGACTTGTGTATCCGGCCGGATCAAGCATGTTGCCACCGGTGAGTCCTGTGCTTTCGGTAGTTTATTGGAGATGCTTGCTTTGATTGAGGAACGCCTGGATGATATGAACCTTGTCCAGCCGGCCATGGAGATCCGTTCCTGGGAAGAACCCTTTACCGGCCAGGAAGTGGAGGTGATGAATAGCGTTGTGACTGGCAAACCGAGCGGTGCCAACCTGGAGTATTTAAACGAGAAACCTGAATTTATCCTCAGGGTAATAATGCGTCAAAATGCCAGCTGGCAGGGTGAACTGCGCTGGCTTAACAGCGGCAAAACTGTTTATTTCCGGAGCCTTCTTGAGCTGATCGTGCTAATACAGGAGGCCATGGTGATAAGCGGGCAGCCGGAAGCTGATTATAGTTTTCGTTCCTGGCAGGAGGACAGCATCGAAGAAGCTTCCCGCTGAAGCTCTTCTGCTGCTACAAGTATTTGATAGGGGGGGCTGTCTATCAACGAACTGTTTAAGATTTTTGTCTTATGGCTTTTAGTTGTGTTCATTAATAACAAATTATACCAAGGGGGATAATAATGTTTGGAAAGGTAAAAGAATACAAGCTTTTATCAGTTATGATTGGCTTAGTCATGGTAGTTTCCTTATTTGCCGGGGCAGCCATGGCAGGAGAAGAAAATGATATTGAATTCAAACAAATTACCCGTCTGGCAGGAGAAAACCGCTATGCTACAGCGGTAGAGATTGCGGAATATGCCTATGACGGGCAAGAAGTTGAAACGGTAATCCTCGCCCGGGGAGATGAACTTTACGACGCCCTGGCCGGAAGCGTCCTGGCAGAAGCAATCGGTGCGCCGATCTTGCTCACTGACAGTGAGGAACTTCGCGAGGAAACAAGCCAGGCTATTGAAGATTTTGGAGCGACCAAAGCAATCATCCTTGGCGGGGAAGCTGCAGTATCCACAGCAGCAAAAGATGCCTTGACAAGTGATGATCTCAACCTGGAAGTTGAGCGGATTTACGGTAAAAACCGTTATGAAACTGCAGCCAAGATTGCTGAAAGGGTAGCAGAAGAATTAGGCGAACAGTTTCCAGAAGAAGCTTTTATAGTCTCCGGAAATGCCCCTCCTGATGCTCTGACTATCGGTTCGAACGCTGCTGAAAACGGTATGCCCATTCTGCTCGTGCAGGAAGATGAGGTTCCGGAGGCCACCCAAAAAATAATTGATGGCTTAGGAATCAACGAACTAACCATCATTGGCGGCAATGCAGTGGTCACTGATGGAGTGCAAAATGAATTGGATGCAGAGCGTATTTACGGGGCCAACCGCTTCAAAACCAGCGCCGAAGTAGCAGAAGCCTATTACAGCGCCCCGGATAATATCCCGGACAGTGTTATTTTTGCCGGCGGTGCTAATGAAAACCTGGTTGATGCTATGGCCGGCGGCTATTTCGGGGCACAACTGGGCGCCCCCATACTTTATACCTCAAGTTTGGATGATGATATAAAAGATTACCTGGCTACTGTAGTTTTTCCTGATACCACGGCTTATATCTTAGGCGGGTATGCAGCTGTTAGCCAGGAGGCAGAAGAAGAGATTGAAGCCATATTTGAAGATCCGCTCGATCCCATTGTAGATCCCATTGACCCACCGGATCCGGAAATTGATGAAATTGATGTTAATAATGATGTGGAAGATATAACTGTACCCTTCGGCACCAGCGAAGCTGACGCTATAGCTATCTTAGTCGAAGAAATTACAATAAGTGACACCGACGAAGAGACCTACGTGGTATCACTGGACTGGTCAATCGCGGACTATGATGGAGACAGCGCCGGTGACTATGATGCAACCGGTACTTTTGAGCTGCCTGAAGGCGTAGCACAAACCGATCCGGAAACCGACCTGGAAGTAGAAGCTACCGTAACGGTAGAGGAAGAGGAGCCGATTGAACCCGATCCACTGGAAGTTGTCAGTGTTGAGGCTATTACCGATACAGTAACAGTACCTTACGGAACATC
>PUKV01000203.1 GCA_003550645.1 Syntrophomonadaceae bacterium
CAGAAATATTTGATCCCTGGGTGCCCAGAAATGCACTGTACATGGTTAATTTTATTGACGAATTATTCAGAAGTGAAACACCCATGACCATGATTGATGAAGCTCAGGAAATGCTTACAAATTTTGGCGGCAACCCGGTTAAAGCAACTTCTAATCAGAGCTTTAGTAATTTGTTTGAAGTTGAAAATGATTTTCAGGAAAATAGTGGTTTTGAATTTACACCTGAAGAGGAACAAGAAGCCCAAGAGTTTCTGGAGTCTATACAGGAGTAATAGGTCTTGACAATATCAAGCATCATTGTTAACATCAATATAAATTTTACTTTGAGTTATGAGAATATCTAAATGACAAAAAATACAAAAACTTTTATCAAAGTTCGCACTGAATTTGAAGGATATCACTATTATCCTGATGCAGGAAACATTGACGAGCGTATTCGTTTCCTGGAGAACGAGCATCGCCACATGTTCAAGGTAGAAGTTAAGATTTCTGTTACACACACAGACAGAGAACTAGAGTTCTTTCTTGTAAAATGGGCACTCCAGGAATTTATAAAATCTGGCAATCAAAATCACAAATCTTGCGAAATGATTGCTGAGGACATTCTACAGAATCATCTTATTCCTCTCTACGGAGACAATCGATTCTATGAGATCGTTGTGTCTGAAGATGGAGAAAGTGATGGTATAATTGAACACACCCCGAATAAGGAACTATAATGAGAAAACTTTTTTATATGGGTCTTGAAAGCTATAACTCAAGATATACATATCAACTGCAAAATTGGAATGAAACAGTCTTCAAACGACGCAACTTAGATTATACTATTGTAAGCGGAGAAACCATTGACGATTCTCAGAATATTAGTGTAGGACAGGTTCTAGATGCGCATGGCCGTTCTTATTACTCGATGAGTCAAATGATGAATCTTGTGCAGATGATGAAGAATGGCGAACTTAATAGTGATGATGCTGTATTTTTTGAAGATATGTTTACACCTGGCATTGAAAGCATTCCTTATATTCTCAATCAAATTCCTAGAGAACAGCGTCCTAAAATATGGGTTCGCTGTTTAGCACAATCGATTGATCCCGACGACTTTGTTCATGTGTGGGGCATGAATCGGTGGATGAGCTACTATGAAAAGATGGTTAACGAGTTTGCTACGGGCATCTTGGCCAGTAATGAAGAAATGGTTGCTAATATGAAAATTGCTGGGTGGACTACTCCGATATACAATATCAGCGGTCTTGCATTTGGAAAACAAGAAGTTCAAAGTAGAGTAGAAAACATTAAGAAATTTCAAGAAAGAAACAATAGAATTGTGTTTGCTGCTCGGTGGGATCAAGAGAAACAGCCCGACTTCTTTATGGACCTTGCAGAAGAACTAAAGAATTCTGATTTTGAGTTTGCGATAGCACAAGGTGGAGAGTTAAAATCTAACAATCCCCAGTATCTGGAAAGAGCAAGAAATCTCGAAAAGCAAGGTGTATTGAAAATATACGAAAATCTCTCTAAAAATCAATACTATGAATTACTAAATGACAGCAAGGTTTTAATGAATAACGCTTTGCAGGACTGGACAAGCAATACTGTAAGCGAAGCAGATGCACTAGGTTGTAACGTTCTATTTCCTGCATATCGCAGCTTTCCAGAAATTTTTGCTAATGACCATACTAGAATGTTTGTTCCTTGGAGCATGCAGGATGCACGTGAAAAACTTTTTAATCTTCTCCAAGAGCCGCACGACAAAATAGGCGAAATAAGTGACTGGACTGATAAGACAGTGGACAGATGCATTGATATCATGCAAGGAAACGGTGAACAATGGGCACGAAACAACTCGAGGTACAGAGATAATGTTGCTACAAAAAAATACTAGAATCTTTATGTTAAACACCGTAATTGAGTACGAATTGTTATGAAGATTTTAGTAACAGGCGCTAGTGGATATATAGGCAGTCATGTTTGCAAACAGTTATCAGAAAATAATCATAGTGTAACAGGCTGGGATATTGAATTACACACAGAATACAACGATGTGTCTATGTGGTGCGATTCATACAAAAAGCAAGATATAACAGAATCTAATCTCAAAGGAGATTTTGATGTAGTTGTACATCTAGCTGGCCGTAGTATCGTTCCTTACAGTTTTAAAGAACCAACTGAATATTATAGAAACAATATAATGGGCACAGCCAATTTAACAAAATGCTTTCCGAATGTGCGTAATTTTATATTTGCAAGCACAAGTGCTATAGCACAATTAAGTAACCCTTATGCGATTAGTAAACTTGCTGCTGAACATGTAATCAAAGAAAATTGCAAAAATCACACAATATTTAGGTTTTTTAATGTCAGCGGTACCGACGGTGTAAATAGACAACTTGGCGAGGCAACACACCTTATAAGAGTAGCTGCGCAAGTTGCTGCAGGGGTTCGCACACATATAAACGTGTACGGAACAGATTATGATACAAGAGATGGAACATGTTTGAGAGATTATATTCATGTTACTGACTTAACAAATGCTATAGTTAAAGCTGTTGAACATGGTGCTGCCAACAGTGACTATGAATGTCTAGGCACTAATACCGGATATTCTGTTTTAGAAGTTATAGATGCAATGAAAAAAGTAACCGGCAAAAATATACCAATTAAATTTTGTAATAGGCGCCCGGGTGATTCTGAAGCAAATCTTGTAGATAAAGTTTCTAACTATGTCAGTTTAACAAAAGACATAAATGATATGTGCGAAAGTCAATTTATTTTAGAAACACAATTAAAAGGAGATAAAAATGACTGATAAGTTCCCACCAATTGAAAAAATTTTCGACGAACTAGACCGGTTTCGAGATTTTTGCAGATACGAAGGAAAACCGTATCGAGAAGAATCTCTTTACAGAGATCATGATCCTGTTTGGAAAGATTATAAAAGGTATCTTGCATACCATGAAAGAAATCGTAAAAACATCCAATATAAAAGAAACAATAGAGATAGAGCATAAAACAAAGCAAGAAATAGACACTTTTAAACATATGCATACAAAAAATCTCTTTTTGTAAATCGGTTTAAAAATATACCGCTTGTACTAGAGTAAGCCATCTTCAGTAGTACAACAAGGACGAAAGTAATGACTGTGAAAAAACAAAGATACCGCGACGCTTATGACGAAGTGAATTACACAATTACCGATTGCACTTATACAGACGATGTGATTGCTATTGATCTAGATGACGAGGATATTTTGAAAAATTTCGATATTACAAATACCACTATCACAAACAATTTATCTGACGGAATTACTGTTAGTAACAACACAGCGTTTAATTTGAGTGATATTACTGTTAGTAATCCCTACCAAGATATCTGTGAATATGTTGGTATTGATGTAAATCTACCGCCTGAAGATTTTGAAAAAATGTGCAAACGCTATCCTGCTTTACAAAAAGCATTAGAACAGTTTCAAAACACTTACAACCTTGTAAAAGATGACTGGAGGAACGATAATG
>PUKV01000078.1 GCA_003550645.1 Syntrophomonadaceae bacterium
ACTAAGAATGGATTTGGTTGCCAGTTGCAATTCACATTTCCCCTTTTCTGAAAGGTGAATAACTATGAAAAAAGTGCTTACTGTGGCCGGATCTGATTCGGGCGGCGGAGCCGGTATTCAGGCTGACCTGAAAACCTTCGCCGCCCTTCGGGTTTACGGAACTTCTGCCATTACTGCTGTAACCGCTCAGAATACCACCAGTGTTACCGGGGTGCATACTCTACCGGCAGAGTTTGTTGTTAAACAGGTGGAAACGGTGGTAGAAGATATTGGTGTCGATGCTTTGAAAACAGGTATGCTGGCCAACTCTGACATTATCAGGGCGATTGCCGGTGTGGTAAGGAAATACAAATTGGGGCCGCTGGTAGTAGATCCGGTCATGGTGGCCCAGAGCGGTGATGTTTTGATGGAAAAGGAAGCCATTATTGCTTTGCAGGAAGAGTTACTGCCCCTGGCTGCTATTGTTACTCCCAACCTTGATGAAGCCACCATTCTTGCCGGACGAGATGTGAAAACCCTGGAAGATATGAAGGCTGCCGCCCAAACTATTTTTTCGCTTGGTTCAGATTGGGTTCTGGTAAAAGGTGGCCACATGGAAAGTGAAACTGTTACGGATCTTCTCTATAACGGTTCGGAATTTCATTATTTTTCTTCACCGCGCCTTGCTGTAACTAATACGCATGGCAGCGGGTGCACATATGCCGCCGCCATTGCGGCCATGATGACCAGGAAACCTTCGGTGCCCGAAGCCGTGGGGCAGGCCAGGGAATATTTACTTGCCGCCCTTGCTGAAGGTGTTGACATCGGACTGGGCAGTGGGCCCCTGCATCACTTTGCCAGCTACTACCGACAATGGGCCTAGGAAAATTATCCTGCAACGCATATACAGTCACCGGCCCAGAGGCGGCTCCTCCCGCTCTAATTTACTCTAAAACGAAACTTATACCGCCAATTAGGGCCCGTCAAACTGCGGGGACATTTTCCCATTGTCTTCTCTTCAACCTGGCCTGCGCTTTGGAACGCTTGAACCCTTTACCGTAGCAAAGGACCCGTCCCCGTGCTGTCCTGTAGCACCAGGCCCTTCCCCTTGTCATCCTCTACAGTATTTGCTGCTTATTTGTTACAATATAAGAGCAGGCCTGCAGGTAATCCCTGCCCGTTAAGGGACGGTGTTTAATTATGATGCCTGTTTTATTTACAGTCGGAGATTTTCCAGTCCGAACTTACCTTGTTCTTGCTTTGCTGGCCATTATTGTCGTAGTAGTTTTGGCCAGGTATTATGAGGCGCCCCGGCTTGAAGCGGCTGGAATACTGCCCCCTGCACTTGCCAGGTATGGCGGAGAGGCCCTTTTTCTTGCCGTCATATGTACCGTAATTGGTGCCCGTTTGGCCTTTGTTGCTGTCAACTGGGAGCTCTACAGCGATGATCCGGGAAGAATACTGGCATTTTGGAGAGGCGGGTTTGCCTTTCACGGTGCCGTGATCCTGGCTGTTCCCGCTGCTGTCCTGCATGCCCGCTTGCGCAGGATTCCTTTAGGAAAATTAATGGACCTTTTTATACCCTACATCACCGTTGGCTACGGTATCGGCCGCCTGGGCTGTTTTTTCAATGGCTGCTGCTACGGCCATGTTACCGGTGTGCCGTGGGGGCTGGTTTACCCGGCCATCGACGGTTCCGCCCGCCATCCTACCCAGCTTTATTCGTTCCTGGCTATCATGGTTATAGCTGCAATCCTGCTCAGGGTAAGCAGAAGCAGCTTCGCGGCCGGCACTACAGGCGGTGCTACCCTGGCCTGGTTTTTGATTCTTATTGGAGGTTACCGCTTTGTTGTGGAATTCTTCCGGGTAAGCGAGGTTTATGATTTCTACCTGACCCTGGCCCAGCTGGTTTCGCTGGTAATGATCACCGGCGGGGCTTTGCTGCTGTTGTTATGGAATAAACAGTTTGGAGGCGATACTGATGTTTAAAAAAAGAGGGATAATGGTATTGTTGTTAATCCTGCTAACGGCGCCCGGCCTGATCACTTCAGGCTGTGAGCCGGAAGTTGTTGAAGAGCCTGTCACCATGTCCTGGGGAATCCCGGATGATGTAACCGCTTTTGAGGATCTGCAGAGAGAGCCGCAGGGGCTTGAGGTAGAGCACCTGGATGAAAATACCCTGCAGGTAACCTGGGAAGCAGGCGAAAGTTACATCCTGCCAATCATCGCTACTTCTGACCGGGAACTGCCGGGAGTGCGTTACCAGGGCAGCGGTATCCCCGGGCACCTGGAACTGGAATGGCTTGATCCCAGGCAGGAAGAATGGTTCCCTATAGAAGAGGTGCCTGAAGAAAGGGTCAAGGCGGTTATCGAGCAGGAAAATGATTATTTCTCGGTTGATTTTGGTCCCCCGGAAGGCGCAGATTTTGATGAAGATATGGTCCGCTTTATCTGGTTCAGGATTACTCCTGCTGAAGCTGATCAATTTGAGTTTGAGATATTTGGCTACCAGATGGAGGAAGGGGGCCCGGAAGAAGCCCGCATTTCTAATATTCTTACCCTGCAGGCAGAGGTGATAGAATAACAGGAGAGGCCCTGCCGCCTCGGCAGCCTGAAAGGCTGTAGCCGCTGGTGAAGCGGCTTTTTTTTGTTTGAGAATAAGCAGGCGGACTTGAGAGCCCGCCCGCCTGCAAGGGTGACAGGAAGATTAGACCTTCTTCCTGGCGTCCGGGAAAGCACAGTGTAGCACGAATAAGGATATTGTGTTACTCAGTATAATTTAAATCTTCTCCGGTGTCAAGGCACAGTTCAGGACTGTGTGGCACAGGTACAGAAAAACGTCTAAGCTGCATGGATAAGAGCTCATTTAACTCAACGAAGGCGCTAAATGTGATCAGCCCATGAATTTTAGCTTTTAGCTTTTGCTCAAAAGTGCTGCGATTTGGCCTGGTGACGATTCAGTGCGGGCAGCGGCAGCCACTCAGCGAAGAACCGGCATTTTAGCTGATACTAGTGCACTTATGAAAAAGGGGAATAAGCATTAAAACGGGGCGCATTATGAAATAAATATTTTATATAACAAAGTACTTGAAAAATATATATCATTATGCTACAATGATTTTGCCTGATCCTCTAATTTTATGAAATCTTATTAAGGTATAAATAATAGTGTCACTAAAAAAAGGTGGTTCATTCAATGACCCTCAGGGAACAAATAACAGCCTTAAAAGATGAGTTGTTTCACTTACGAAGAGATTTTCATATGTACCCGGAATTAGGCTTCGAGGAACACCGCACTGCCGGTAAGGTTGCCTCTTACCTGGAAGACTGCGGCCTGGAAGTGACCAGGATGGCAAAAACCGGTGTAGTCGGACTGCTCAGGGGAGGGCAGGAAGGTAAGACCCTTCTGCTCAGGGCCGATATGGATGCCCTTCCCATCCAGGAACAAAACGACCTGCCCTATAAGTCGAGGCACGACGGTATTATGCATGCCTGCGGCCACGACGGCCACACGGCCATGCTCCTGGTTGCAGCCAGGGTCCTTTCCGGTTACCGGGATCAGCTGAAAGGAAACATCAAGTTTGTGTTTCAACCCAATGAAGAAGATGCCGGGGCGTACTTGATGTTAGAAGAAGGGGTCATGGAAAACCCTATTGTAAATGCCGCGGCCGGCTTACACCTGTGGACAGGGCTTGAAAGCGGCACGGTCGATATTTGTGAAGGTCCTGTAATGGCGGCAAGCCATTATTTTTATTTAACTGTAAAGGGGCTTGGTGGGCATGCCGGGCACATTAATAAGGCAGTTGACCCGATCATGGTCGGATCGGCGATTGTCCAGGGTATACAGGCTATGCAAACCCGGGAGCTCAATCCCCTCCAGCCGGTGTCGATAGTATTCACCGGCTTCAAAGCCGGCTACAATACCACCATAGTACCGGAGCAGGCTGATTTACAGGGTTCGATCAGGTTCTTGTCTGCCGATGGCTCGGGCATAAAAGACAGTTTTTACCGGGTGGTTGAACAGGTATGTTCCGCTCACCGGGCCCACTTTGAACTTGAGTTTAAAGTGGGCAATGAAATGGTGGCCAATGATCCGGACATGACCGGGTTAGCCCGTGCTGCCGCCCTGGAAACCATGGGGAATAAAAGTGCAGTAACAGCCGGTTTGCAATCTATGGGTGGTGAAGATTTTTCCGAATTTGCCAGACGGGTGCCGGCGGTTTTTTATTTTATCGGCTCTGGCAACAAAGAGAAGAAAACCGATTATTCACACCACCATCCTTGTTTTAATATTGATGAAGAAGCCCTTGTAACCGGAGTTGAAATGCATGCCAGGCTGGCTTTGAAATATTTCGGCCTTTCTTAGGCCGTTTTTTTGTTATTAAGGCAGCGGGAGGTATTTTATGTAAATGGCTTTTTACCGTTACCTGCTAAAAAGGCTCCTTATTGTTGTGCCGACCCTGCTGGGGGCAAGTATCATTGTATTTTTAATGATTCACCTCATCCCCGGGGATCCGGTAACGGTAATGCTCGGTGAACGGGCGACGGATGCGGCCCGTGAAGCCCTGATTCAAAAGCTTGGCCTGGATCAACCCCTGCATGTGCAGTTTTGGACCTGGCTGACCAATGTTGCGCAGGGTGATTTTGGTATTTCTATCCGGACCAATACTGCCGTTACGGAAGAGATTTTTTCCAGGCTGCCGGCTACTGTCGAACTCACCTTTGCCGCTATTTTTATAGCCGTGGTTTTTGGGATTTTTTTCGGAGTTACAGCCGCCCGCTACCGCAACTCGATTTTTGACCAGATGGCGATCGGTTTTTCCCTGCTCGGAGTATCAATACCGATCTTTTGGCTGGGTATGATGATGATCTTCCTTTTCTCGGTTGTCATGGGCTGGCTCCCGGTATCAGGCCGGTTGACACTGGGAATTAGCCTGGAAACAATAACCGGCCTGTACCTGATCGATTCACTGCTGACAGCGAATATGCGAGCTTTTTGGGACGCCCTGCGGCACCTGGTGATGCCGGCTGCAGCGCTTTCCACAGTTTCCCTGGCTCTTTTTGTCCGGGTTACCCGATCGAGTATGCTTGACGTCCTGAATGAAGACTATGTCCGCACGGCCAGGGCCAAGGGGTTGAACATGAACATTGTTATTTACAAGCATGCCCTGAAAAATGCCCTGATCCCGATTGTAACTGTAGTGGGATTATCTGTGGCCCAGCTGCTTGGCGGGGCGGTGTTGACCGAAACTGTTTTTTCCTGGCCGGGAATTGGCCGGCTTTTGATTACCAGCATCGGTTTTAGAGATTACCCGTTGATCCAGGGGATCGTATTTATGCTGGTTTTTGCATTTATCATTATTAACCTGCTGGTCGACTTGATTTACGCCTATCTCGATCCGCGCATCAGGTACTAATATTTTGGGAGGATGGGTCATGGGCACTGAATTTCAAATGTTTGTGAGGCAGTTCAAGAAAAACAGGCTGGCCGTGGTTGCTTTTTTCGTGGCAATGGTCCTGTTTTTCCTGGCCCTATTTGGTCCCTACCTGACCCCTTATGATCCCCTGGCCACGAGCCATGATACCCGGCTTTTGCCGGGCTTTTGGGACGACAACATGGAAAACCCCCTCGGCACAGACGGCCTGGGCCGGGATTTACTGTCCCGCCTGCTTTATGGGGCAGGTATTTCACTAAGAGTCGGCATAACCGTGATTATTATTACTGCGGTGGTTGGAATATCATTGGGGATTGTTTCCGGCTACCTCGGGGGTGTTATTGATCTGCTGGTGATGCGGATTGTTGATATTGTCCTGGCTTTTCCCCCTTTGCTTTTGGCACTGGTTATTGTGGCCGCTCTGGGAACCGGGATCGAAAGGGCCATGCTGGCTATTGCCATCATCTATATTCCGGGGTTGGCCCGGATTGTCAGGGGTTCCGTCCTCACCGTCAAAGAGCTGCCTTACGTGGAAGCGTCTAAAGCTATGGGCGGCGGCCATTTTTGGATCATGCTCCGCCATGTTTTGCCCAACGTCATTACACCGACCGTGGTTTACCTGACCTTATTGCTTGGCGATGCAATTTTATATACAGCCGCCCTGGGTTTCCTGGGAGTGGGGATAGATCCCTCTATGCCCGAATGGGGCGCTATGCTCAGTGGGGGTAAGGACTACCTGCTCCTGGGCAAGTGGTGGATTACCGTTTTTCCAGGGGTCATGATCTTTTTGGCAGTGCTTTCGTTTAACCTGTTAGGCGATGGGTTGCGGGAAGCTATGGATGCCAAGTTGAGAATTTGAAAAAGAGGTGCCGGGTTGCCTGAGAACAGCTTGCTCAGTGTAGAAAACTTGAAGGTGGAATTTGAAACGGGCCGCGGCCGGGTGGTTGCTGTGGACGGAGTTAATTTTGCCCTGGATAAAACTGAAACCCTCGGTATTGTTGGGGAATCCGGCTGCGGGAAAAGCGTTACCGGCCTGTCGATTATGGGCCTGCTGCCCAACAATGCCAACATAGAAGGGCGGATCATTCTCGAAGGGGAAAATCTGCTGGAAAAAAGCGAGCGCCAGATGACCGCGACCAGGGGAAACAAAATATCGATGATTTTCCAGGAACCGATGACTTCGCTAAACCCGGTGTTTACGATCCAGGAACAGCTGGACGAGGTTTACCGCAAACACAGGGGGCTTAGATCAAAAGAGGTCAAGACTAAATCGGTTGAAGCTTTGCGTATGGTAGGCATTCCCAATCCAGAAAGAAGGATTAAGGATTATCCACACAACCTGAGTGGAGGAATGCGCCAGCGGGCCATGATCGCCATGGCCCTGGCCTGCGACCCTGATATCCTGATTGCCGATGAGCCGACAACGGCCCTTGATGTGACCATCCAGGCCCAAATTTTAGTTCTCATCCGCAAGTTGCAGCAGGAGTTAGGAACCGGGGTCATTATGATTACCCACGATCTGGGGGTTGTAGCCCAGGTGGCGCACAAGGTGGCGGTCATGTATGCCGGCCAGGTAGTTGAATTTGCTTCAGTAAGAGATCTTTTTGCCGAACCGCTGCACCCTTATACCAGGGGCCTGATGAATACCATACCCAGTGTAGCCAGAAAAATGGAGAAGCTGGACGAAATTAAAGGGACGGTGCCTTCTCTGAGTTCCCTGCCGGGCGGCTGCCGGTTCCATCCGCGCTGTAAAGACCGGCTGGATAAATGTTCTAGTGAAGTCCCTGAAATGCTTACCAGGTCTGAACGAAGTGTCAGGTGCTGGCTTTGTGAATAGCCGGCGGAACTGCTTGTAGAAAGGAACATTGATGGCTGAAACCCTGTTTACTGTTAAAAATTTGAAAAAGCATTACCCGGTCAAAAGTAACGAGCACCTTTTCCGGTATGACTGGTTAAAGGCGCTGGATGGTGTTGATTTTGAAATCTTTGAAGGCGAGACTCTTGGTCTTGTCGGCGAATCGGGGTGCGGCAAATCGACCTGCCGTAAAATGCTGCTTTGCATAGAACCTCCGACGGAAGGGGAAATAATATACCGCGGCAGGGACGTCCTTACAATGAACAGCTCCGAGCTGAAAAGCTACCGCCGTGAGGTACAGATGGTATACCAGGATCCCTATGCCAGTCTTGACCCTAAGTGGAAGGTGGTTAACCTGATTACAGAACCGCTTCGTATCCACGGTATTGGTAGCAATGCTTACAGGAAAGAAAAAGCCCTGGAACTGATGGAGATGGTCGGGTTGAGGGAGGATTACCAGTATGCTTATCCCCATGAATTTAGCGGCGGCCAGAGGCAGCGGATCTGTATTGCCCGGGCCCTTGCTTTAGATCCCGGTGTAATCATTGCCGATGAGCCGGTATCTGCTCTTGATGTTTCGATCCAGGCCCAGGTCTTGAACCTGTTTAAAGAGCTGAAAAAAAGGTTGAACCTGACCTACCTGTTTATATCGCACGATCTTAATGTAATTAACTATATTTCCGACCGGGTGGCAGTGATGTACCTGGGTAAAATTGTTGAAATTGCAGCTACTGAAGAATTATTTGCCAATCCTGTTCACCCCTATACCAGGGCGCTTTTAAAAGCGATCCCTGTTCCTGATCCGCAGGATAAGCTTGAATTACAGGTTTTGGGAGGTGAGGTGCCGAGTCCGATCAATACACCGGATGGCTGCCCGTTTCATCCACGCTGTGAAATTGCCGTTGAAGAGTGCAGGGTAACTCCCCCTGAACTAAAGCAGCTGAATGAAAGCCATTGTACTGCCTGCCATCTGGCCAGGGTTCCTATTTAATAATAAGGAGGAAGTATGAAAATGAGGGGTAATGGAAAATATTTATTGGTTTTTGCTTTAATCTTGGTTTTGATCCTGTCAGTGTTTGGCTGCGACCAGGAAGAAGCCGCCATGGATGAACCCGTGGTGGATGAGCCGGCAGAGGATGAAGAATCGATCTTTATCGTAGCCCGCACCAACGATGCGGTGAACCTGGATGCAGGCTGGGCCTACTATGATGGCGAGATCGACCTTATTTACCACATGTATGAAGGCCTGGTCAAGTATATTGACGATGACCTTAATGTCGGCCCTTCGCTGGCCACAGATTGGTACAGCGACGAGGAAGGTAAAGTCTGGACCTTTGAGCTGCGGGAAGGGGTTAAGTTCCACGATGGAAGCGATTTCAATGCAGATGCAGTAGTTTTCACCTTTGAAAGGATTCTCCAGGAGGATCATCCATATGCCGGTATGGGGGACTGGTCTTACCTTGATTACCTGCTTGGCGATGTGATTGCTGAAGTAAATGCCATCGACGATTATACAGTGGAGTTTGTCCTCAATGATGTATTTGCCCCGTTCATGACCTACATGGGCCTTTACTCGCAGTTTATCATCAGCCCAACCTCGGCCCAGGAAAACAAGGACGAATTTTACAGAAATCCGGTCGGTACCGGACCTTACATGATGGAAGAATGGAGAAGCGATGAATATACCAGCATGGTTTTGTTTGATGATTACTGGGGAGATAAGCCGGCCATCGACAAAATCATCTGGAAAGTGGTTCCCGATGCTTCTACCAGGTTAATGGAGCTGCAGGCCGGAGAGGTCCATGCTATTAAGACCATCCTGCCTGAACAGCTGGAAACTATAGAAAGTGATGATGCTCTGTACCTGGAACAGGTTCCCGGGGCCAATATTTTCCTGGGCAATATTAACCATGAAGCGGAGCCGTTTGATGATGTGAGGATGAGACAGGCGCTTATGCATGCCGTTGATTTTGACAGCCTGGTTGACAGTGTTTATGAAGGCCTGGGAACCAGGGCGATCAACTCGATGCCGCCGACTATTTTCGGTTATAACGCCGATATTGAACCATATCCTTATGATCCTGATCAAGCCATGGAACTGATGGCTGATGCCGGTTACGGTGATGGTTTTGACATGGATATTCATGTTTTTTCAGGAGCAAGGGTTTATATCGGCCGCCCGGTTGATGTGGCGGAGTTGATTGCCTCCGACCTGCGGGCAGTGGGCATAAACACTAATGTTATCGTCAATGAATGGGCGGCACATTCGGAAATTATATCGAGCCATCAGCACCAGCTGGCGTTTACAGGCTGGTATGATGTGGCCCACCCGAATAATTTCCTGCGGGCCCTGGTCCTGGAAGGGATGGAGAATAATTATAAACCGGATATCCTGTGGGAACTGGCCGACAAGGCTAATGCCACCTATGATCGCGACCTGCAGGAGGAATACTACCTGGAAATGCAGCAGATTCTTCATGATGATGCGGCAATTATGCATATTGCCCATAGTGATTATACTGCAGCGATCACAGCCGATGCGGGGGGATTTGTGCTTGATCCGATCGGTAATGTCATCCTGCTCGATGCTTACTTTGAGTAAGAATAGAAGCTTATGAGAATTAGAACCGGGGGAGCAGGCCTTTACAAGGCCTGCTCTTTCGGGCGCGCTGCCGCATTGCACTATAATGAATGAGGGGTTGGAAGCCAGTGATTACAGCATTAAAAGGGGCACTCCTGATCGACGGAACGGGAAAAGAACCGGTAAACAATTCATTACTGCTAATGGAAAACGGCCGCATCCTGTACGCTGGCCCGGATAATCCGGACCGGATCCCCGGGAAAGCTGAAATAATCAGCCTGGAAGGCAAAACTGTCCTACCGGGGTTAATCGACACCCATATTCACATGGATTTACATGGAATGGCCAACACGTTTGAAGAAAACCTGGTCGAAGATAAGCTGCGGGCTATCCGTACGGTCAGGGAAATGCAGGATACCCTCTACAGCGGCATTACTACTGTCCGCAATGTGGGCAGCGTAAACCATATTGATTTTGCGGTTAAAAAAGCCATTGCCAACGGCTGGTTTGAGGGCCCGCGCATCTTAACCTGCGGTAAAATAATCAGTATGACCACAGCCGGCAATGAATATTTTGCCGGTATGTACAGGGAGGCTGATGGGTGCGATGAAGTCAGGAAAGCGGCGCGGGAGCAGATCAAGGCCGGGGCCGATTTTCTTAAATTGATGGCTACCGGCGCTTACATGAATCCTGGGGGTGTACCGGGGGCTTCGCAGTTAAGCCGCGAAGAAATGGCGGTAGTAGTTGAAGAGGCCCGTAAAGTAGGACTGAGGGTGGCAGCTCATGCTCACGGCAAGGAAGGAATCATCAATGCTATTAGAGCCGGGGTCCACACTATTGAACATGGCACTTTTATAGATGATGAAGTTATCGACCTCATGATAGATTGCGGGGTTTACCTGGTTCCGACCCTGTCTGCAGGTTACTTGATGGAAAAATACGGCCCGGAAAGAGGCGTTCCCAGTTTTATGCTTGAAAAAAGCAGGGGTGAAGACCGGCGTTTCAGGGAAAACTTATGCCGGGCTATCGAAGCAGGAGTTAAAGTTGCTTTCGGAACTGATGCCGGGACCAACTATAACTTTCACGGCAGAAATGCCCTTGAACTGGTAATCCTGGTAGAACAGGGCTACATGGAACCCCTGCAGGCCATAAACAGCGCCACCAGGGTGTCTGCAGAAGCCCTGGGGTTGGCTGAGTGGCTGGGGACATTAGAGGAGGGTAAAGCGGCTGATGTAATAGTAGTAAACGGTGTGCTGGATAAAAGCCTTGCACCTCTGCTGGACAAAGTCGAAATGGTTTATACAGGGGGCAGGCAGGTTAGGCCGGCTTTAACTAAAGGACAGGAGTATGAACTAATATGATCAAACGATACGACTTCACTGGAACACCAAAAGAGATCGGCCTGCAGCATGGGGTGGCCCTGAAGCAGGAAATACACAGCCTTTACGAGAGGTTACTAAAACGCTATACCAATTTTTCTAAAACCTCTAATGAGCGCAGTATCACCGGGGTTGCCTCTTATTACATCGACAGCACTCAGAAATACGCCCCTGCGCTGATAGAAGAAATTGAAGGAATAGCTGAAGGATCCGGGCTTGCTTTTAAAAAAGTTTTTTTCATGAACTGTTATGATGAAATGGCCTACTTTAATGAAACTAAGGACCAGGTAAACGGCTGTACCTTGTTTTTAACAACCGGTCGCGCTACGACTGACCAAAGAACCTACCTGGGCCAGGGCTGGGATATGGACGAGTTTTTCGATCCCATCATCATTAGCATAAATGCCGGGGAGTCCAATCATGGTTCCGGTGTTATTATGCTTACCCACCCGGGAGTGGTTGGAGGGGCCGGGATCAATGAACATGGTTTGGCCCTGGTCTGGAGTACTGTAAAAGCTGTTGACGAAGATACCGGGCTCCCTGTGCCACTGATGATCCGTGAAACCCTGGGTGGTAAAAACCTTAATGATGCGGTCCATGTTTTACTGAATACGCCCCGGGCCAGTGGTTTTAATTTCATAATCGGCAACCAGTACGGGGGGTTCAATATCGAGGCCACGGGGAAAAAAGAAAAAATCCACTACATTACGGCTTTGTATGCCCATGCAAACCACTACGAGAATGAACTTTTAAGCCAGTACGCAATCAGGCCGCCGGTGCGCAGTTCCAACACCTATATCAGGAGCGGGCGCATGCGTCAGTTGTTAGAGAACGATTTTGGACTGATTGATCTTGATGTGTGCAAACGAGCATTATGCGATCATGCCAATTATCCCTTCAGTATTTGCCGCCATACCGAAGAAGGTGAATCAACATCGATGACCCAATCCGGCCTTATTTTTGTGCCGGAAGAAAAAATGATGTATGCCAGTGAAGGGCCGCCCTGCAGGTCCGGTTTCGATCAGTTTCCGCTAAAGGCTGGAACTTAGCTTTTTGGTGGGCCGGGAAGCTAAGTTATGCTACTGACTTGTTATCATATGGTTTTTGGTAATTAACCATCGCACTGCAAGAAACCGCAGGTTACTAATACCGGTAGGGCTTACAAATCTTAGGAATAAGTAATGCCGGGGCCATGTAAAAAAATAAATCTCTATATTTCTAATACTTTCTTAAAAGGGGTATTGAAGTGGCTGCAAACAGCACATTTTTTGACAGGATAGACGAGGTAAGCGATGCCCTGTCTCCCAAGCAGGCGCAGCTGGCCGAATATTTGATTAACAATTATAAAACTGCCGCTTTCCAGACTATTGCCCAGATTGCCAGGGAAGCTAATGTTAGTGAAGCCACGGTAGTCCGGCTGGCTACTTTCCTGAACTATTCCGGTTTTCCTGAAATGCTTGAAGATTTGCAGGCCGTGGTCCAGCACGAACTGGAAGCCTTCGACACGATCCGCCATACATATAAGGGCGATGAGCTGAAACAGTTAAACATCCTGGAGACTGTGGTTAACAATGATCAGCGCAATATTAACAGGTTGCTGGAGAGTATTAGCATTCAGGATATTGAAACAGTGGTAGATACTATATGCCGGTCTGATAAAGTTTACATCATTGGTTCATATTCTTCCGGTTACCTGGCCCAGTATTTTGGCTACAACCTGGCCAAAGTCAAAAAACATGTCTCGGTCTTAAGCAGGGATAGCACTGATGCCTATAATTATTACCTTTCCTGTGACAGCAAAACGGCCGTTTTTATATTCTCTTTCCCCCGCTACCCCAAAAAGATGCAGCTTTTAGGGGAAGCTTTCAGGAAAAAAGGAGCAACTGTGATCGGCATAAGTGACAGTATCCTGTCTCCTTTGAAAGCGGCTGCAACTCATTTGCTGGCCATCCCACAGCAGTATACCTCTTTTTCTGATCCCAGCTGTTCGGTAATGCTGCTTCTCCAGGCAATAATTATGGAATACATTTCAAGAGACCCGGAACAGGCGGAAAAATGCCTGCAGGAGTTTGATGATTACGTGGAGCAGATTAAATTCCTGTAACCTTTCTGGCTTTAAAGCATCAATTATTATTTAAGCCCGGTACAAAACCGGGTTTCTTCATGAAAAAGATCCTTAAATAATGGGTGGAACTAGCATATAATAAAAGTGATAGTATAATGACTAAATGTTTCTGATCGGGTTTATCAACTACTGGTCAGGGTTATCTTCTAGAGGGAAGGAGAATCAAAAATGAACTTCAGGATCGTGGAGAGACGTTTTTCCGATGATGAGTCGATGCCCACCATCATGGTAGCCAACATTTATGGAGCCCCGGATGTCCAAAAAAACTTGAAAAAGATGGAGCAGATCATTAGCCTGGCCCATGAGCATAAGGTCAACATTCTTATTTTCCCGGAGCTTTCTGTTACCGGTTATGTATGGAACAGTACCGATAAAGCTGAAGTCAGGAATCTGCTCATGGAAGGAGAAAACAGCCATATCAAACCCTGGCTGAAAAATGTCAGGGACAGCCTTACCGACGGCAAAGACAGCCTGGAGTACATCTGTTACGGCAATGCCCGCTTAAGAGACGGCAACCTGTATAATTCTACATTTATCCTCAACCCGGAAATTGATTACAGCGAGGAAGACTATATCTATGCCAAGGTGTTTTTGACCCCTGTAGAAAGAGATTTTTTCCGGCAGGGCACCGATAAACGGCTGAGCATAGATACCAAGTGGGGCCGCTTTGGTTTTATGATCTGCTACGACCTCTGCTTTGTGGAGCTGGCCCGGCAGTATGCTTTTGTCGACTGTGTGGACGCTATTATTACCATGGCTGCCTGGCACTCCGAGGCGGTCAGGGAATATTCCTATATGAATACCCGGACGGACCACTATTACGGCTTTTTGTGGAACCTGATGAACGGATCCAAGGCGGCCTACAACCAGGTCTGGAGCCTGGGCAGCAACTGGGTCGGTTTGCACCAGAAGAGCGGTGAGTATTATTGGGGTGGAAGTGGGATCTGGGCCCCCTCAGGGATGACGCTCCTGCAGGCTTCCAACATCAACGAGGAGCTGCTGATAGTCAAGAATGTAGACATTAAGAAGCAGAGGGACAAGGAACAGGACGATTTTAATTACCGGATTGACTTCCAGGAGTTTTACCGCCATATGGGTCACCAGGACGAATGCATCCATTACGTGGATACGAAATCAGAGTAAGGCCGGGGCAGCGGGGGCTGTTAAAGTTAAAGACAAGGTCAATTCATGTTAAAATAGACTTGAAATACTTTTTAAGCATAAGGTGAAGTATGGTTAAGTTATTGTTACTGTTTACTTTAGTCCCCTTAGTCGAAATATGGCTATTAATTGAAATCGGCGGTGTTATCGGCTCTGTTCCGACCATCCTGCTTATTGCTTCAACCGGGTTTGTGGGCGTTTTTTTAGCCAGGTACCAGGGCCTGGCTGTTTTGAGAAAGATGCAGATGGACATGGAGGCAGGGATCATGCCCGGCGATCCCATGTTTGATGGGGCCTGCATCCTGGTTGGCGGCGCCCTGCTCTTGACTCCAGGCTTGATTACAGACCTGGTTGGTTTTTCCCTGCTGCTGCCCTTTACCAGGGTATTCTACAAGGCGGCAGCCCAGAACTACTTTACCCGCCGTATGGAAAACGGCACCTTATCTTGATCTCATTACCTGGATACCTGCAGTAAACTTAGCTGCTGGCAAAGTTTTTACTCGTCTG
The DNA here is from genome assembly GCA_003550645.1 of Syntrophomonadaceae bacterium. Classification (GTDB taxonomy): domain Bacteria; phylum Bacillota; class Dethiobacteria; order DTU022; family DTU022; genus B1SED10-74M. The sequence goes on from PUKV01000078.1 coordinate 15,023, forward strand.
CTCCGGGTTATGGAGAACAGGGGGTGTTTTTAGCATATTAACCGGTATTGATAGTAGCAGGTAACTGTATTTACTGGTTTGGCAGATTACAGGATCAGAGGAGTGTGAATCGTGAAAGGGACTATAGTTGTTAATATCCCCAGGTGTGTGGGTTGTCACAGCTGTGAACTGGCCTGCGCCGTAGAACATTCCCTCAGTAAGAACCTCTACCAGGCTGTATCTGAATCACCGCGGCCCCAGAAAAGGGTTGAAGTTGAATGTTACGGCC
>PUKV01000200.1 GCA_003550645.1 Syntrophomonadaceae bacterium
AAAACTGGGGCTCCTCTTTTCCTTTTTCATGGATCTGGATCCAGAGCAACCATTTCCAAACAGCAAGGGCTTCTTTAAGCTGCTCCCTCGGCCACATCCCCTTTTTGTTCACCTCTTTCCGGGGTTTTTTGGTCGGCCTGTACGTAGAGGGCAGTTTTTATGAGTTTACCAGCATGAACCGGAGCAGGGTTGAGGTGGAGCAAAAAGGCACCGACCTGAGCATGCGCCTTTCAAACCGCCGCTACAGCCTGACCATGGAAACAGAAACCAGCAGCCACGACTTTATCCTCTTAAACGGCCCACGGGGTAAACAGATGATCCCCCTGGTCCACGAAAACCTGCAGGGCCTGGTCCACCTGGAGCTTAAAGAAAATGCCAGCGGCAAGACCATTTTTAAAGACACCGGCCGGTGCGCCGGCGTTGAATACGGCGGGCGGCAGATGGTGGTGCTCGACCGGCTGGCAGAAGAGCAGGGCGAAAAGAAAAAAGAATACCAGGCTCACCCCTCTCCCGGATAAAAACCGCCGGGTTCACATGACACATGACACGGGGACGTTTCATCTGTCACCTTTTCCTCGTGACATGAGGGCGCATGACACGGGGACGTTTCACCTGTCATCTTTTCACACATGGCAGGGGGGACAGGCCCCTTATGACACGGGGCATGACAGGGGGACGTTTCATCTGTCACCTTTTTCTCGTGACATGAGGGGGTGACAGGGGAAACGTCCCCCTGTCATGTCGGCTTATAAGTCAATCCTTCTTCATGATCACGGCGTACCCTTCGATCACTTTTTTCCCGGACTGGTTCAGGGCCTCTGTTTTTAAGCGGGCTACATTTTTATCAGGTTTCAATTCAGTCACTTCCACCCGGGCGGTGATCGTGTCGCCGATAAAGACAGGAACCTTGAACTGCAGGTTCTGCTCCATGTAAATGGTGTTCTTCCCGGGCAAGGCAGTTCCGAGCACCGCCGAAATGAGGCTTGCAGCCAGCATACCGTGGGCGATCCTCTGTTTGAAGGGGGAACTGGCCGCAGCTTCGCTGTCCACATGCAGGGGATTAAAATCCCCGCAGATACCGGCGAAGTTATAGACATCTGTTTCAGAAATGGTCTTTCTCATCTCGGCGCTGTCACCGATTTTCAGGCTTTCATAAGGCACATCTTGAATCATGCTCATCACTCCTTTAAGGTGACAAGGGGACGTTTCATCTGTCACCAAAACATGACAGATGAAACGTCCCCCTGTCACCTTCCCAGTTTTTATTCCGGGGGTTGGCAAATCAGGCCCTGGGGATCGACTTCTTCACGCAGGATGGCCAGTTCTTCAGCTGTCGGGGGAGCGGCTTCTTTAGCGTTAGAGACATCGAGGGCAAAGCCGGTATTTTCCTGCACTTGCTCCACGGTTACACCCGGGAAGTACTCGGCCAGGTACATCTCTTTGGTTTCTTCATGGAAGTGAAGCAGCCCCAGGTTGGTCACAACAGCCACAGCCCCGCCTCTTTTTAGGCCCAGCTCCTGCCTGGAGTTACCACCCCTGTACCAGCCGACGCTGGTCATGTAATCAAGTTTTTCCACTAAACGTCTTTTTTCATGCTGCATGAAGGTAATTACCCCTGTAGCCAGGGAAGCCACATCGTTGCCGCCTCCACTCCCGGAAAAGCGCTTCTGCGGCCGGTGGTAATCGCCGATGCAGGTGGTATTGAGGTTGCCGTACTGATCGACCTGGGCGGCGCCCAGGAAAGCTACTGTACGCAGTTTGCGGTGGCCCACGGTTGAAAAAGCCTCGATCAAACCTGAATTAAGGGCCGTTCCGCTCATCACCCGCAGGTCGGCCACGGCCATGGGGATCTCATCAAGCGCGGGGTCGATACCGCCTGTTTCAAAAAAAATCACTGCCCGGGGAGCATAAATTCTTTTTGCTACGGTGGCTGCCAGCATTGATACGCCGGTGCCGGCAAAAACGATGTCGCCGTCTTTGATCAGGCGGCCCGCTGCTATAGCCATCATCTCGCTGTTGCTGTATTTCAACATCTCTCCCCCCCTCCTTACTTCCGGTCCAAGCCCGGCGCATAACCGATTCCCGGGCTGGCCTTGATTTTTAAGAGCATATCAATGCCCACTTTTCTGAGGTATTCTTCGTGGGATTCAACCCCGTAGACCCATTCACCCAGGTATTCTTGAAAACGGCCGTCGTCTTCGGCCATATGCCGGTAGAGGTTCAAATGCGCGGGGTCGTAGTCGTAATAATTGAAGCAGGCCGTAGGATGGGATCCGTAAGGGACCTTTACGTAAGCGTCGACAAAAAACGAAGCTAGGGAATTCTGGTCGGGGTCCTGGCGGATAAAGGAACGCGGGACGAGCTCCTCAAACGTAACGATTACCTTGTCTGCAGCCTTGGCCTGCTCGAGGTCGGCAAAGGTGAGGCCCTTGATCCGCACCGTCCCGTCTTCCCCTACATACTGGGCATGGATCAGGGCCACATCGGGGTTCAAAGCGGGCAGGAGGGGCACCTCCTCTTTTTCGGCGCTGAAGGGGTTGTCAATGCGGGCATATTTACGGGAGGCCACCTTTTCTTCACTGCGCACTTCCGGGGAAAACCCTTCCAGCTCCATTAAATCCGACCCGAGGCCGGTCCTGGAAGGGATGAAGGGGATGCTGAGCGAGCCGGCCAGGAAGCGGAGGGCCATCTGGTAGTTGGAGTAATCTTCAAATTCAAGCTTCCCGGTTTCAACTGCTCTCCTGAACCTGATGCAGGTCGGGGCATATCTCCCGTTCCCCCCGTAGGCAATTTCAAGTCTTTTTACGCAGCCCGCCCCGACCAGGATATCCATGCCCTGGCCGTTGGAATGGCAGACCAGGTGCAGGTCCTTGATGCCCCGGCGGATGATGGTATAAACCAGGGCCATGGGATTGCGGGTAACGGTAAAACCGCCGATGGCCAGCTGGCAGCCGTCGAAAATGAACTCTTCCACGGCCTGATCAAGGCTGAAGAGCCTCTCGGCAATCTCTGAACAACCGGTCATAGTGAAACCTCCCAGTAGTTTTTCAAATTTTTAGTTGCGCAAACTGTGGATCGGAGCAGGAATCCGGCCGCCGCGCTGGACAAATTTATCTGCTTTAAAGTTATTGACAGCCATAACCGGAGCCTGGCCCAGCAGGCCGCCGAACTCGACCTGGTCACCTATCTTTTTGCCCGCTGCCGGGATGATCCTGACAGCGGTGGTCTTGTGGTTGAACACCCCGATGGCCGCTTCATCGGCGATAATGGCCGCTATGGTTTCAGCCGGGGTGTCACCGGGGACGGCCACCATATCAAGGCCGACAGAGCAAACCGCTGTCATTGCCTCCAGTTTTTCTAAGGTAAGCGCCCCATCGGTCACGGAGGTGATCATGCCGGCATCTTCGCTAACCGGGATAAAGGCGCCGGAAAGGCCGCCCACGTAAGAAGAAGCCATTGCCCCGCCTTTCTTGACGGCATCGT
>PUKV01000019.1 GCA_003550645.1 Syntrophomonadaceae bacterium
GCAGTTCTGAAAGGAATAACCGCCGCTTTAGGTGGTAAGGATGTTTCCAGCCTGGCAAAAGAAGCGGGGGCTTCAGCAGAAGATTTGCAAAAAGCAGCCGAGCAGGTAGCAAAAGCAAAAAGCTGCACTGTGGTCGGTTCTTCATTTTTTGAAAACGCCGATGATGCAAAAATTGCAGCTCTGCTGGCCATGGCAGAAGCCGGAGGCCAGCTTGCATTAGGCCGGAGCGATCTATTGCTGTTATCCCGTTACAGCAATGCAGCCGGTTCAATCATCCTCGGCGGCTCACCGTCTTTTGGCCCTGGTTTTGTTGCCCTCAACGGCAAGGCCGGTTTAAGCCGGCAAGAGGCGATAACTGCTGCCGGTGATGGCAAAGTTAAGGGAGCCCTGGTCTTTGGGGACGGGTTTGCAGACTCGAAGCCAGGCGGCCTCGATTTCCTGGCTATTACATGTGCAAACCGCAGTGAAATTCCCGATCAGAGCGATGTAGTGCTTCCCGCACAGCCAGTGGAACGAAAAACCGGAACTTTTACCAATTCCTCCGGGCAGATTTGCTTCAATGAAGCGATCCAGGACGACGATTCTGAAGCAGGCCAGGACTGGAAGCTCATTTGCGATCTGGCAGAAGCCATGGGGGAAAAGTGGAATTATTCCTCCCTGGAAGATGTCCGGGCTGAAATGCAAGGTATGATTTCCGGTTAAGTATAGTTCTTACCCGGATCCTTAGTTTTAGACCGGGTTCAGACCTGTAAACCGGGAGGTAAACAATTAAAGCGCCCGGCTGCCGTGACTACCTTAACTTACAAGTACCATGCGGCATCCGGGTGCTGCCTGTAAATAATATGAATAATAAATTATCGGTTTTAACAGTTTCCGAAATAACCCGCTATGTGAAAAGTTTAATTCACGGCGATCCCCGCCTCCGTGACTTATGGGTGACCGGTGAAATATCCAATTTTAAGCACCACCGGTCCGGTCATATGTATTTTACGGTAAAGGACAGTTCATCGTCCCTGCGCTCTGTTTTTTTCCGCCGGGAAAACATGAACTGCATCTTTCAACCTGCGGACGGCATGGAAGTTATCCTGCACGGGTACCTTTCGGTATATGAGCCCGGCGGTCAGTACCAGCTTTACGTGCAGGAGATGCAGCCGGCAGGAATGGGCTCGCTTTACGTGGCCTTCGAACAGCTGAAACAAAAGCTGGAAACAGAAGGGCTGTTCAGGGCTGAACACAAGCAAGCAATACCACGGGTACCAAGAAAAATTGGCCTGATCACTTCCCCAAGCGGGGCGGCCCTGCAGGATATCATTACTACGATTAAAAAACGCTTTCCCCACGTCCACCTGCTGGTTGTTGAAAGCCTGGTCCAGGGAGCCGGTGCTGCCGCCGATATTGTAAGAGGCCTGGATTTGCTGAATAAAAAAGATGATATTGACTTGATTATCCTTACCCGGGGCGGCGGGTCGCTGGAAGACCTGTGGCCTTTTAATGAAGAAAAAGTGGCCCGTGCTATTTACAGATCGGCCAAGCCTGTTATCTCTGCCATCGGGCACGAAACTGACTTCACAATTGCCGATTTTACAGCAGATTTGAGGGCCCACACACCAACTGAAGCTGCAGCAGCGGCAGTGCCTGTTTACAGTGAACTGCTTGCTGAAATTGATATCTTGCAAAGCAGAGCCGCCCTGGCGCTTAGAAACCGGAGCCAGCAGGAAAAACAGCGGCTCGATCATGTTGTTAGTGAACGGTTTTTCCGGCGTCCACTTGACCGGATCAAGTCAGAGAAGAATGATTTAGAAAAAAGTGAAACCAGCCTGAAACGGGAGATGGTCCGTTTTCTGCAGTTTAAAGGGATAAAGTTAACAGCCCTTATCGACAAGCTCGAAAGTTACAGCCCGCTAAAAGTAATGAACCGCGGTTATACTTTTTGCCGGGACCAGGAAGGGAAAATAATCCGCTCCATTAAAGACATTAGCGTTGGCCAGCTTCTTCAGCTGAGCTTGCAAGATGGTCGGACAGACTGCCGCGCAGAAAATATTGAGGAGGGCTGTATTGTAGATGAAGGATAGGGATAATAAAAATAGTGAAGAGATGTCTTACGAGGAAGCTGTTAAAAAACTTGAAGAAATAGTTAACCGCCTGGAAAATGCCGAAATCCCGCTGGAAGATTCCCTGTCCTCCTTCCAGGAAGGAATTGCTCTGTCCAGGTACTGCCGGGAAAAACTGGCCGAGATCGAATACAAGGTCGAATACTTGTTGAAAGAAGAGCAGCAGCAGAGCATCAATTCAAAAGACAGCCCGGTTGATGAAAATGCTTATAACGGAGATGAATAATATCGATCTGGACCGTTATCTTACCGAAAAAAAAGAGCTGGTCAACCTGGCTTTACACAATCTCCAGCCGGTTTCCGGCCCGGAAGCAGTCCGTGCAGCCATGAATTACAGCCTTGAAGCCGGTGGTAAAAGGCTGCGCCCGATACTGGCCCTTGCTGTTGCAGAAACCCTTGGTTACGGAGAAGAAGACGTTATCAATGTTGCCTGTGCCCTGGAACTGGTGCACACCTATTCACTGATTCATGATGATCTGCCGGCCATGGATGACAGCGATCTAAGGCGGGGCAAACCAACCTGTCACAGGGTATACGGAGATGCCATTGCCGTCCTGGCCGGTGACGCTTTGCTGACCCTGGCTTTCGAAGTGGTTGCCGGGTACGGCATGAAACCAGGCCGGGCCGAAAAGGCGGTCCGGATCGGGGCCGAACTCGGACGGGCAGCCGGTGTTACAGGGATGATCGGGGGGCAGGTCCTTGACCTGGAGGCGGAAGGGCGTGAACTGACTCTGCCGGAAATCGAGACTATTTCAGTTATGAAAACGGGTGCCCTGTTAAAGGCCTCTGTTATTTGCGGCGCTATTGCCGCTGATGCCGGCGAAAAAGAACTGGTATTACTAAGCCGCTATGCCACAAATATCGGGACCGCTTTTCAGATCGTCGATGATCTCCTGGATGTTGAAAGCTCTACCGAAGATCTGGGTAAACCCGCCGGGGCGGACCAGGAACGTTTTAAGCCGACATTTCCGGCCGTACTTGGACCGGAGGGCGCCAGGAGCAAAGCGGAAGCGCTTTATCACGAGGCGATTGAAACCCTCGATGATTTAGGGCGGCCGGTTGAACTGTTGACCGGACTGGCTCATAAACTGGTCTACAGGATTAAATAAAACAGGGCTACCTGCTAAAATAACTGATGCTAGCATAAAGTGCTGTTATCTTTAAGCCGGCTGGCTGTTACGAATAAACAGTAAACCTGACCCGTTGTCCGTAAACGGAGGTTATGCTATGATATAGTTCCAAGGAAGGCATAAGTGGTGCAGTATTCTAGTTGGCGCCCCTTTCTGAAAACGGGCCTAAAAATCCGTTAAGGGCACATCGATGAAGTTCC
>PUKV01000071.1 GCA_003550645.1 Syntrophomonadaceae bacterium
AAAAACGACTTTGTGAAGATCTCCCTGTTTGTGGATGACCGCACACGGCTTCCGGAAGAAGAGCAATTTGTGAGTGATGCCCTGGGAAGGGAGCGGACCATCCGCACCGTAGGCCAAAAATGGAGCGCTTTCCAGGCCGAAAGGTATGGGGCCAACACCCAGCCGTACTATGTCATCCTCGACCACGACGAAAACATGCTGGCACCGGCCTATGGCTACGACACCAACATTGAAAAGTACATCGAATTCCTGGATAAGGGAATCAGCAATTTTGAGCGGTAAATCACCTTTTAGTAAAACTAACTGACAGACAAACCTTTGGCCGGCAAAACGGGTCAAAGGTTTTTTTATTTCCGGTTGAACAGTCTTTATCAAACATGCTTTTTTATTCAGGTCAGCTACCGGCTCTTAACATTCCGTTAAAACTTCATTAATCATATAATAAACATTAATTGATATTCACTAAACACGCTTAAGGGAAAATTGGCTCAATTTTGTATAGAAATCAAAACAATTAATCCCATGCGTATCTTATCCCTATTCCTGGTATTGTTATCGATTGCAGCACAGGCTACTGAAAGCCCTCAAAAGCTGCACCACATTCAAGGAAAAATTTATGATGGAACCACCCGTGAACCACTAACCGGCGCTACTGTGGTATTGTCCGGCACAAACCATTATGCCATCGCAGGGTTGGATGGAAGTTTTAGCATTAATAATGTACCCCCGGCAAATTACGAGTTGGAAATATCCTTTATTTCCTATGAGCCAGAGAGGAAGAGCCTGGATCTCGACAGCAGCAAACACCTCGACATTGCCATGAAGCCAGCGTCCCTGGGCCTGGATGAAGTTGTTGTGACCACCTCACGGATTGGGCATACAGAAGCCAGCGCAAGGGCATCAGAGCGGAATGCCCCAAACGTAATGAATGTGATCTCCCAGCGAGCTATCGAGATATCTCCTGACATCACGGTGGCCAACGTTGCCCAACGGGTTTCCGGGGTTGCGCTTGAGCGGAGTGCCACGGGAGACGGGCAACACGCCATTATGCGGGGGATGGAGAAAAGGTACAACTATACGTTGGTAAACGGGGTAAAAATTCCAAGTCCGGACAACAACAACCGGTATGTACCCCTGGATATATTTCCAGCTGAATTGCTCGAACGGCTGGAGGTTACCAAGTCGCTTACCCCGGATATGGAAGCAGATGCCATCGGGGGAGTAGTGGATATGAAATTAAAGGATGCCCCTCATGAACCCGTGCTTTCAGTAAACATTGGCAGCGGTTTTAACACGCTCTTTCTGGATAAGGAGTTCAGCAGCTTTGACCGGGACAATGTGCAGATGGAATCGCCCCGCATGAGCAATGGGAACAACTACCAAAGCAGTGTGGAAGATTTTCCCCTGGAAAGCGTTAACCACAACATGCATGACAACATGCCCCTCAACCAGATATATGGATTGACAGCGGGACAACGTTTCGGGCAAAAAAACCAGTTCGGCATATTAGCAGCCGTCTCTCACCAGAATACCGTAAGGGGTTCTGAGAGTGATTTTTTTCACTTTTCCACCGACAGAGAGAACAATCTTCCCATCCTGGATAATGCCATCACAGCAGACCGTTCCACCCGGCAGGTCCGCACCGGTGCCCATGTGAAAACCGACTACCGGTTTTCAGAAAGACATAGCCTGAGTTTTTACACTTCCTACATGCGTCTTGCCGAACAGGAAACCCGGGTAATGGCAGACACTGCGCTGCAGCTGGCTCGTTCCGGACCCGGAACAGGCAGAATTGAAAAATGGCATCGAACACGTCAGCGCATCAGCAATATTAACACCAACAATTTGCAGGGGATTCACACTATAAACGACCAATGGTCATTCGATTGGTCAGCCGTTTACTCACAGGCTACCTACGACGATCCGGACATGGCTGAATTCATGACCATTTCAGAAAGAAGGCTACAGGACGACGGAAGCTTTCACCAAACAGACTGGGTCTATGACAACACCAACCACCGCGGATTTTTTCGAAGATGGATGGGCAACTCCGACCGGGACATTGCCGGCTACGTCAATCTGCATTATGAGCCTGATTTGTTTGGACAGCGAATTCTGCTGCAAGCCGGTGGTATGCACCGCAATAAAGAGCGGGAAAATTATTTCGACAGATATCGCCTCGGAACTTCTCCGGCTTATCAAATCTATGAGGGAGATGTTACCAACAATTCTTTTGCCGTGGCCATCAACGGGTCACCAACTAACCCCCTGAATTACGAACTCACCGAGAATGTCACTGCAGCATATCTTATGACCCGGTTCAGCTTATTTGACCACCTGCAGGTCGTCTCCGGCTTGCGAATGGAGATGACCGAGATGTCATGGATATCACAGGCCCCTTCCAATGTACAAGGTGCAATCGGAACAATTGAGTACACAGAGGTCCTCCCTCATCTGCACTTGAAATATGAGCTGACTCCGACCAGCAATATCAGGACTTCGTATTTCGAATCCATGAGCCGGCAGGGATACTTTGAAGTGGTCCCCTATAACTTCTATGAAGAAGATCAGTTCAGGGAAGCCGGTAATCCCAACTTGAAACATGCCTATGCCTACAACCTTGACCTGCGTTATGAATTCTTCCCCAATCCGCAGGACCAGTTTATGATTGCCACCTTCTGGAAACAGATCGAAAACCCCATCGAAACTGCAGTTGTTCGCCGAGAGGATCTCGCCAACCGTTTGTTTTTGACTCCGCAAAATTTTGGGACGGCCAACAATATGGGTGTTGAAGTCGATTTCATCAAATATTTCAACCTCTTTGGAGTCAGGGGGAATTATACCTACACCCATTCAGAGATCTCTTCGGATAAAATTGTGCAATTCCGGGATGAATCGGGTAGTCTGTCGAGCAGGATCGAGTCCCAAACCAGGCCCCTTCAGGGACAATCCGCCCACCTGGGGAACCTTTCACTGCTCTTCAAAAACCAGCGGTGGGGCACAGACGCCCAGCTTTCGATGGTACACACAGGACGAAGGATTGCCTATATCTCCGCATATAAAGACAACGACCAATGGCAAAGGGCGATTACCCAGCTCGACTTTTCATTGGATCAGCGCATTGCACCCGGGCTGATCGCATATTTCAAGGTCAGTAACCTGCTCAACGCTCCCTTCGAGCTCGAGATCCCTGCTTCCAATGAAGCCGCAGCTGCTGCAGAGCCACTGTTGCAGCCTGACAGTCACCGGGTGTTATCACGCAGCGACTTGTTTCACCGCACGATATTGATCGGCTTAAGGTATTCAATCTGAATCAGCCCCACAGGAAACAACAAAAACAACAATTCACCTATTTATTTTAACCACAAAAACAGCGATTATGAGAAATTCAAATCTATTTGGAATCAGCTTGATGGCACTGG
>PUKV01000011.1 GCA_003550645.1 Syntrophomonadaceae bacterium
GGCATCAGGCTGGTAGATATCGAGCGAGCCTTTTTCGAACATAATCTTGTGCTCATGCCAGCCCGGGGTCAACTCGCCTCCCGCAATCGGTGTTTTAGTGCGGCGGCGCAGCTCGGCCATTTCATCAAAAGCATACATATCGAGAGGTTCTTCCAGCCAGGTAATATCATATTCCTCACATGCTTTTGCAAACTCGGTGGCGCGCTCCAGGTCCCAGATAGCAGGTTTCTTAATAATCGTTACGGGCCAACCCTGGTTAGCATCAACCCCCAGCTCCATGGAATCGCCAACAGCTTCACGTACTGTTTTAATCTGGGCAATATCATTCTTAATATCATCATCCTTAACCCTCAGCTTGACTATCCTGAAGCCCATCTCACGAATTTTTTGGACTTCTTCAGCCCGCTGTTCCGGCTCATGGATCTCGCCTGTCGAGCAGTAGGCTTCAATTTTTCCGCCTTTTCCGCCGAGCAGTTCGTAAACCGGCTTGCCCTCTTTTTTGCCGAGGATATCCCAGAAGGCAGCTTCAATCCAGTTGTTTCGCCATCCCAGGTACGATGCTTCGCGGAGGAGGTGATTAATCTTATCGAGTTTCTCCACATCCTGCCCGATCAGGTACTGGCCGAGCAGGCTGCCCAAACCTTCCCGTTCCTCTTCCATGGCCATTCCGGCGCTGTAACCAACAATCCCCTCATCGGTAGTCACTTTTATCAGGGTGGAACGGTTAAATTTTTGGGGGTACCCGGGAATCCAGGAAGGATAAAACTCGCCCGGCAGGGGTATGGAAATGTGATACAGTTCAATTTTACTTACTTTCATTTAGATAACTCCTTTCCAATCTAGACTGTTATTGGATCTCCAGGCCGGCAGGACTGACTTCTTCAGGCTCTTCACTTTCTAAAGGCAGCAGGCGCTTATATAAGAGGATCATCAAAAAGCCGGTAATATACATGGTGATCCCGTAAATAGCCGTTGTCACGAACATGGAGCTGTAAAAATCACCCATCAAATCCTGGATCAGCAGGGCAATCGTTACAGCCAGGGTCGAGTTGCGCAGGCCCACTTCCATCGATATGGCCCGCGACTGGAAAGTGTTGATCCCAAAGAACCGGGGAATAAAGACAGCAAGCGACATGCCGATTATTGAGAGCATAACGACCATAAAGTAAAAGAGGAAACTGTACCTTTCAGTATCAGATATCTTTTCTATATTGGTATAAAACCCTACACCAATCACCAGCAGCAGGGCTACAACACCAAGCAGGGAAAAAAACGGTGTTGCCCTTTCCGCAAAAGCCAGCCACCGGCGCCTGATCGACATCCCTATAACCAGCGGCACCAGGACCAGCCCGATAATGGTCTGGACAATCAGCCCGGTGGGCACCTGGATGTCAGGAATATTAGCGCTGAATACCGTGAGGATGAAAGGGGTAAAGAAAAGGGCCAGGACCGTTGAAACTGAAGTCAGTGAAACCGACAGGGCCAAATCTCCCCTGGTGTAATAGGTCATCAAGTTTGAAGTTACCCCTCCGGGGCAGGCGCAGATTAATACCAGTCCTGCATAAATAAAAGGAAAAGCCTGATAGAACCCGAGCAGGTAAGCCATGCCAAGGGCCAGGAAGGGCATTAAGAGCCATTGGAGAAAGAGGCCGATCATAATACCGCGCGGCTTTTTAACTACCCGGACGAAATCTGCAATGGTCAGGGTAAGGCCCATTCCGAGCATGACAAAAAAGAACATGAACATGATCGAGGTTTTAAAGATTTGATCTAACAGCAGCTGTTGGGGAGCCTCTGTAAAACGTATAAAGCTGTAACTATCTCCGTCCACCTGTGCTTCGGTTACCAGCGCTTGAAAAATTAGCTTGTCACCAAGAACATCTTCCAGGCCGCTATAGTATTCGAAAGTTCCGGTTGCTTCCAGCTCTTCAGCCGGCGGCGGTGCCATTAGGTGCAGCGTGCCGTCGAGCTCCCGGACAAGGTAAATACCGGAAACACCCTCCAGAGGTTCAAGGCCTTCAGTTTCGAGCAAGCGCAGGTTGCCTTCGAAATCTACTTCCCGGGCATTTTCCCAGTCGGCAGCCTGCCCGGCAGAAAGCAGGTTTTCCAGGTAATCCACATCGTTTTGCCTGGCAGCTGCAGAAACTTCCCGGTACAGGTCTTCTCCCGCAGCTGCTGTCCCGGGGGCCAGGACAAGAAACAGCATGATCCAGCATAACAACAGCATGCCCTTACCCATTATTTTCAACTGCTTTTTCCCAGGGCCCATGATCACTCTCCCTTAAATTTTGACATCGGGCAAAGTTAATGGTATAACCAATTATAGATTTTGGTATAACCAATTGTCAAGTTCAACTTCACACAGTAACTTTAAAAAAAGAGGCATACATTAATGGGAACAGGATTACCAACAAAAATTTATGAACAGATCAAAGAAGACATTATCAGGGAAGTTTACCCCATCGGAAGCAAACTGCCGCCAGAACGTGAACTGGCAACCAGGTATGATGCCAGCCGTTTTGCCGTGCGTGAAGCTATAGCTATGCTTGCTCAAAGCAGCTTCGTTGAAACCCAGCCCCAAAGTGGCAGTTATGTCCGCGATTTTATCAAGGAGGGCAACCTGGATACACTGGTGCAAACTCTGCGGGTGCGAAGAGTAATCGACCGGCAAACCCTCGATTCATTGATCAGGTTCCGTTACGCCACAGAAACCAGTGCAGCAGCAGAAGCAGCAGTTCGCATCACGGACAAAGATATTAATAACCTGGCCGGCAACCTGAAACAGAAAAAAACAAACCTCAGCAATATCCTGATCCTGTCCGGCCTGGATTACCAGTTTCACTTCGATATCATCAGGATATCGGAAAATATTATCAACAAACTGATATTCCAATCCTTCGAACCAATTTATTCTTTCTTCACCGAATATTTTTATTCCCTGCCGGGAGCAGCAGAAAAATCCCTGGAGTTAAACCTAAACTTGCTTGATACTTTCCGCCGTAGAGATCCAGGCTTATCTGAACGTGCCATGGGTGATATCCTTAAATTCGGCGAGCAGAAAATTTACGAAGCAATTAATGAAGAAGACCGGCTTATTTACATCAGGTAAAAAGGGATCTACCCCGGTCGATCTCTTTATCAGGAAAGCAGCATAACTGCCTTCAAAGCGATCGATTACTGCTTTCAAGATTTCCTTCCTTCCGGTGTCCAGTTTTTTCTTAAGCGATCTAATTCCAGGGTTCCTGGTTGACCTGATAGGTCTGCCCGTCGGTGGTTATAACGATATCACCCTGGAGATCGGTACGGTAGATCTCTATTCCGGCCCCGGCCAGCCTTTCTAAAGTTTCATCATGTGGGTGTCCGTAGGGATTATCCTCTCCGCACATGATCACAGCGAGCTCCGGGTCGAGCGCATCGAGA
>PUKV01000132.1 GCA_003550645.1 Syntrophomonadaceae bacterium
AAAACTGTGCCTGTTTCATAACGGTTTCCCCCGGCTAAACGCGACACTTCTACCCCGACATCGTTTTCCAGTATACTTTGCACATCATCACCGACAACCCCGGTGCCGCCCACGATAGTGATTTTATTAATATCTAAAGCATCAATCGCTTTCCTGGTTTCACCAGGCAAAGAATGCTCTCTGGTAAGTAAAATGGGCTTCTTTTGTCCAAACGCCCGGGACCCGGCAATCAGAGAATCAGCAGGGGCACCGCCCTGCACAAGGTAAGCCGAATTAAAAGAAGCTCCGTATTCATCTTTAGCATAAGAAGCAATTTTTACTGCTGTATCAAAACGGTTTTCACCTTCAATCCTTTTAACCTCATCAACCAGGGTATCCAATTCAGTTTCCACTGCCTCACTAATAGCCGCATAGCCACCTAAGATATAGGCTTTCTGCGGGCCTATCTCCTTAATTGCATCTTCTAAAAAAGAGTCCATCCGGTCCTGCCTGCTCAGCAAAATAGGCGCCTCAGTAACACCGGCCAGAAAACTTGCTGCAAGCCCGTCGGCCCATTCACCGTGATCATCCCCGCGGGCGATGATCACGGTATCACTTTTCACCAAACCCTCTGCTACTGCTCGCCCTGCCACTACAGCCGCTGTTTCGTAGCGGTCACTGCCTGCCAGCCTGCGTTCATCGTCGCTTTCTGCGATTACCAAACCCGGCAAAGAAGACTCTGCCATAAAGCTAAATAACGCCAGGGCCACCAGAACTGTCGCAAACTGCTTAAATCGTTTCATCACATAATCCTCCTGTTCAATAGGTGGTGCGATAATTAAGCTTACCAACACTATACTGGCTATATATGAAGGCTTTTTCTGAGGGGTTGACATCTCACCATGAGGTTAAATATCTTTGCTGTTTGGTGATCGCCTTTGATATAGAAAATAAATGAACCGGCAAAGCCCGGGCTGGTGCTTAGAAAAAGGCGCCTTTTAAACAAAAGGCGCCGCCTAAGAACAATATCTTAATAAGCAGGTAACCTGAGTCGGCAGCCAGGCTGTCATAGCTTTTATGGAAAAAGCCTTAGACCCTTGGCTTTACGTCACTGCCTTTCAGCAATTTTGTCTTTAACGGCCCGGTTTTTAAGATCGGGTTAAACTCTCTCTATCTGTAGAAACATTACTACATTTTTGGGAACCTGTCAAATCGGTGAGCCGTATGCAGTTCAACCCGTCGCTACAGGGTTAGGAAATATTAAAGGCCACTGGAATGCAGTTACAGGGAGAAATTAGGGTTTAGAAGCCAATGATTCCGAAAAATATGATTGGGAATATATCAAACAACATCTCAGCAGCAATACAGGAACTCGCCGGTGGGATAATAACCATGATTTGCCGGCAAGAATAAACCCACCGATAAACAACAGAGAAATCAACTGGAATATAAATCACGATGATTATATTTTGGAAGGGAACAGGGATACTTACAGGATAAACACAGATGCTTACTCCTACTTTTACACCTACTGCGATGATCAAGAAATTGAAGCCTGGGTTTATGATCAACCGGACATGGACGGCAACTACAGGCATCTATTTATCAGGGACTTCGGTGTTCCGGAAAATCAAAGTCCTCAACGCCCTGTAAATCGACATGGGTCACAGGCCGGAACTACGCTCGAGCAAGGAGATTCTGCCATCCTGGTTCCAGAGCACTACTCTGCACTTGAGCAAAAATGAGAGACAGGTATGATAATATTGCAGATAAACGCTTTCTTGATAGTAATACAGCGCACCTCGCAGAGACCGGAGGTGGAAAATATGAGAGTACATACATCCATCCTGCACCTTCTCCCCTTGGCTTCGGGATTTCCTGGGAAGGTGAAAGGGGGGAATTAAAGGTGAAAGTCTTCGATCCCGAAGGAGATCTACGCAAGGAAATAGTAGCAGACCAGTCACCAACCCGGGTGGATGTAGACCGCGCTGAAGCCGGGGAGTGGACATACAAGGTTAAAGCAGAAGGTGATTACCTGGAATCAGAAACCAGCTTTGCCGCCATGGTTGGCGAATCGACAATGCGCATAGAAAGCATGACTCCCGCTGCTGAAGATATTGAAGTGCCTGTAGATGAACCCATTGAGATAGTTTTTGATCAACCCATTTTACGGGGCTTTTTTGTATTAACTAAATACCTAAACTTGAGCCTTGACAAGGCGCGTGTAAGTAATAATTGATCATTTCAGATAACAAGGAAAAAACCATGAAAAAGCTATCCGTAAAACACCGTACTACTGAAGGAAAAAATCCGTTTTGAAATTATCGTTAAAACAACCTGAGCAGCGCAACGCGAATTGCCGGCGCCGGCTAATTTCATCACAATGAAAGGCTTTACAGTATTTGTTATGTTCGGTGTAACTGTAATGATAAGTGGCGGTAAATACCAGGAAACGTTCGAACTGTTCAGTTAAAGGAAGGATCAGCCAACAAGAACAAACTACCGTAATTCGATAAAGAAAATAAAAGAACCCCCACTGCTTTTAAACGGCAATGGGGGCTTTGTTTTATTTTCACTAATTGACTATCTTCATCTGTATTAGTGAATCACTCCAACCAAAAACCATGAGGTCTGGGCTCGACAGCTGATTGTCCTGGTAAGACTACTACTCCTTCAACTGGTTCATCCGTAAAGTCTTCAAGATTTAAACCAACGTAGCCTGCTACGTAGTAGTCATCGGCAGCTTCGTATGTTACTTTAACCTCACCTTCAACTGTATCAACCGGTTGATCTAGAGTTAATTGTAATACTGGATAACCAAAGACTTCAGGATCTTCTACCAACGTTACTGCTGTTGTTGTAGCATCTTCACCATCTACAGTAACATTAAATGTTTCAAGCATAGCAGTACTTGTTGAGTCGGTTACTGCATCACCGTCAACCCACAATTCTTTAACCGGCACAGTAAACTGTATGCCAATTTCACTTGTTGTAGCATCCTCCATGGCAAATGCTTCATCAACTTTCGGGGTCATTTGATCAATATAGTTTGCGGCAACTAAATCGAAGGGTGCACTGGTAACATCCCAGCTTTCATCCGCTGCAACAATCCTACCGAAAACGTATACCTGCCCGTTATCTTCTCCGAAATCAACACCCCAGTCATCTAAATCAGTCAGACATACCGAAGATGTACTATCCGGGACAAGCCCAAAGTCGTCGAAAGTTATAGTAGTTGTAGAATCTGCTGCATCTAAGTCTTCATTATTGGCAAAGATAACTGCAGAACTGGTTGCATCAACATCATCTACAATGTCAGCCCAGGCAATCTCGTTTCCTATTCTATCTTGAATATCTTTGATTTCTACCTGGAATGGGTTATCATAGCTGGCTTCTATTACGAAACTGGCCGGATCGCCCACTCCCAATCCTTCTATAA
>PUKV01000160.1 GCA_003550645.1 Syntrophomonadaceae bacterium
ACGGTTCTTACAGCCTGAACAATGATGATGCAGCCGGCCTGGGAATGGTTTGCGGCGGGGAAGTGAGCGTGTTTATAGATTGCTATGCGGGCGGGCCGGAACTGGTCATCGTCGGGGCGGGGCATATCTCTATCTACCTGGCCAGGATAGCCAAAATGCTTGAATTCAAGGTTACTGTTATTGATGACAGGGAAGACTATGCCTGTGAAGAAAGATTTCCGGAAGCGGATCGTGTGGTAGCCGCCGGTATTGCTGAAACCCTAGGCGGCTTAAAAGTCACTGAGAATACCTACCTGGCCATTTTAACCAGGGGGCATAAGCATGACCAGGTGGCCCTGGAAAAGGTCGTTCAATCAAGTGCGGCCTATATCGGGATGATTGGAAGCCGCAGCAAAATCAAAACGGTTTTTGACAACATCAGGCAAAAGGGTTTTACGGATTCAGATTTAAAAAAAGTCCATGCCCCGATTGGCCTGGATTTAGGCGGAAGTACACCGGCTGAAATTGCCCTCAGTATTGCTGCTGAACTGGTTGAAGTGCGCCACAACAAGGGAGTTGCCAGGGATGAGTAAACAGCCAGGTTTTAAAATGCCGCACCGGAAGCTGGTTTTAATCAAGGGGGCGGGTGACCTCGCTACCGGCGTGGCCCACCGCCTGTACAGGGCCGGTTTCAGGGTGGTTATGACGGAGCTGGAAAACCCACTGGTTATCCGCCGCCCGGTTTCATTTGCCAGGGCGGTTTTTGAAACAGAAGCGGAAGTGGAAGGGGTGCGGGCTCGCAAAGTAACCTGGAGCGTCCAAAAAAGTAAAGATAAAGTTGAAGAGCAAACATTGAAAGAAGTTGTTAGTAATGTATTTGCTTTTTTAGATCAAGGGATTGTTCCTGTAGTCATAGATCCCTTCCTGCATATTAGACCCCATTTAAAACCAGATGTTTTTGTTGAAGCGACTCTGTCTAAAAAGAATACCGGTGTTAGTTCAGATCTTGCTCCCCTGGTAATTGCCCTGGGACCGGGCTATTATGCCGGCCGGGATGTCCACGCGGTGGTAGAGACCAGGCGTGGCCATTACCTGGGCAGGGTCATTTACGATGGAGAAGCTTTGCCCAATGACGGGGTGCCTGGTTCGGTGGAAGGCTTCAGCACAGAGCGGTTAATTAAGACCCCTGGAAGCGGCATTTTTAAAGCAGAGCTTGCAATCGGCGACCTGGTAGCTGCAGGGAATACGGTAGGACGGATTGGAGATACCCTGATCCGGGCAGAAATTGAGGGGATTATCCGCGGTTTGGTTCAACACGGGTTGGAAGTAAAGCAGGGTATGAAAATAGGGGATATCGACCCCAGGAAGAATCGTGATTACTGTTTTACCATTTCGGATAAGGCCAGGGCCGTGGGCGGAGCAGTTCTCGAGGCAATAATGGCCCTGGAGTGAGGTAGAAATGTACAGACTTCGTTCAAAAATATGGCTGGAAGACCGGGGCAAAATATTCGGCGACGGCCCCTGTGAACTGCTGGAGAAGGTTGACCGGATGGGTTCTTTAAGGCAGGCAGCGGTGGATATGAAAATGTCTTACCGCCAGGCCTGGGATTTGATCAGGATGCTTGAAGAAAACCTGGGCTTTCCCCTGATGGAAAGGCAGGCGGGCGGCAGCCAGGGAGGCGGCTCTAACCTGACCAGGGAAGGCAGGGCATTAATGCTCCGCTACAGGGACTTCAGGCGGGACGCTGATAAGGTTTTAGAGGAGCTATTCGAGCAGCATTTCGGTGACAGTCCTGGAACAACAGGTGATTAACTTTTTAACAATTGACTGACAGGCCCGGGTTTATTTTTGCGATTTTATTGCAGGATTTTTATTGCCTGTGAAGAATAATAATAATATTGGATATTAAAGGGAATATCTGTAATTAAATGATTTATATGACAATAGATTATATTTGTTTTATAAGCAGGACATAGTAAAAGTTTTACTAAGGCTTTATGGTGAGATCTTATCTAACCCGGTCATCTGGAATATCTAACAGCTGCGAAACGCAATACCAGTCAACCTGAATGATGTAAACAATGGAGCTTGCTTTTTTTGTGTGCAAAATAGTAGTGCTGGCGCTTTTTTGACCGGGCATCTTGCCTGCGGTATTTTTCCAGGGAAAATTTAATTGTTGACTGAACAGGGTGGTGGGGAATTACGTGGAAAGTGTTGTTAATTTTTTCCAATACTTCTGGGATATCCGGGAAACAGTGACAGCTATGGCCGGAAGGCATGCCTGGATGTCATTATTTGGTGTTTTGCTGGGAACTTTTACTGCTGTCCCAATGGGCATATTTGTCTCCCGGAACAAGCGGGTAAGCGGGTATGCAATTGACCTGGCCGGGATGCTTTATACCATACCATCCCTGGCTGTTCTTGGCTTTTTCCTGCCTTTCCTGGGCCTGGGTTGGATGCCCACTATCGCTGCCCTGGTTATTTATTCATGGCTGCCAATTCTAAGGAATACTGTGACCGGAATTGTGGGAGTTGATGCTTCTATAAAAGAAGCTGCCAGGGGTATGGGGGCAACTTCATTTCAAATGCTGGTTAGGGTTGAACTACCCCTGGCTATGCCGGTTATTATGGCCGCGATCCGGACGGTCACTGTTTTAACTGTTGGTATAACCACCATGGGGGCTTTGGTCGGCGCCGGTGGTATGGGTGATTTGATTTTCCAGGGGATATCGATGATGGATAATAACCTGATCCTGGCAGGGACCATACCGGTTGCCACCATGGCCCTGCTGTTCGATCAACTTTTAGGTCTTTTGGAAAGGCGTTTAAAAGTTAGTGCAGGTATTACTTAAGCTCCCGGAATAGCTGATCAAACAGCTATTAGTATAAATAAACTAAAGCGTAAGTGAATTATAAGAACAGGGGGGTGAGCTTTACCGGGGGATTATAATAGTTCTGTTAGATATTTTAAGTATTACTGACAAAACCAGTTTTAGGAGGACAAAATGAACAAGAGTAAGCTTTTAGTATTTATGATGGTAGCAGTTTTGGTTTTAGGGCTTCTTGTCATGGCCGGCTGCGAGGCTGAAGAGGCCGCCCCTGATGAGGAAGACGCAGTTGAAGAAGAAACGCCCGAAGAAGAAGTAGTAGAAGAAAGCGGAGAAGTTGTTGTGTCCAGCAAGCAGTGGGCAGAAAACCTGACCCTGGGTTACATGGCAGCCCTGGTTATTGATGCTAACACCAATATGACCGTAGATACCAGTAAAATTGGCATGGGCGCCACTGAAATGCTTCACCCGGCCATGGAAGAAGGCCAGATCGACATTTATCCTGAGTATAGCGGGACTTCATGGATGGTTGTTCTTGGTGAAGAAGAACTGCCCGATCATGATGAAATTCTTGGCCTGGTTAGAGAAGCTTACGCAGAAGAGTTTAATATTACTGTCATGGATCCGCTGGGTTTTGAAAATACCTTTGCTATCGCTGTAACTGAAGAGATTGCGGAAGAATACGGTGTTAGCACTCTTTCCGAGCTTGGCGAAGTCGAAGGTTTGACTTTTATCGGTGACTCCACAACCTTTACCAGGGAGGATGCTTACCTTGGTTTAGAAAGAGTCTACGGTTTTGATATGGACCAGGTAATCGTTGACACTGCCCTGTTTTATGAAGCGCTGGACCAGGGTGAAGGCCATGTGACCACCTTGTTTTCAACCGACGGCCGCTTAAAAGAATACGGTTTTGTGGTGATGGAAGATGATCAAAATTTCTTCCCCCCCTATGATGCCATGTATGTAGTGCGTTCAGAAATAGTGGAAGAATATCCTTCAGTAAAAGAAGCGCTGGATATGTTAACCGGAATGATTGATGAAGAAACAATGATCGAACTTAACTACCTGGTTGAAGTTCAACAAATGGAACCGGAAGATGTAGCCAGGGAATTTCTCGAAGAGCAAGGGCTTATTTAAAGAAGCAGAGAGGCGGAATACTGATGACCCGTGAAATCAGTGTAGAATTACGGAATGTAGACAAAGTATATGATACAGCCAAGGTAGTTGACGGGGTTAGCTTTTCTATCAAGAAAGGTGAGGTCCTGGTTTTAATCGGCCCTTCGGGCTGCGGCAAGACCACAACCTTAAAGATGATCAACCAGATAATCCCTCACACTGCCGGCAATATACTGGTTAACGGGGAGGATGTGACGAAGCTCGACCCGGTCGAGCTTCGTCGCTCCATCGGCTATGTGATCCAGTATATTGGGCTTCTACCCCACCTGACCATTGAAGAAAACATAAACTTTGTGCTGCAATTGACAAAACGGCCTAAAAAGGAGCAGCAGGAAAGGGCCCTGGAGCTTATTGAAACTGTGGGGCTGCCGGCTGATTACTTAAAACGGTTTCCCCGGGCTCTGAGCGGTGGGCAGCAGCAGCGGGTTGGAGTGGCCAGGGCGCTGGCTGCTGATCCGGCCATTTTGCTTATGGATGAACCTTTTGGTGCCGTCGATCCCCTCACCAGGGAACAGCTTCAAAATGAGTTGATGCGTCTGCAGGAAACAATTAAGAAGACCATTGTTTTTGTTACCCATGACATGCAGGAAGCTTTTAAAATTGGTGACCGGATTGGTATCATGAAAGAAGGAAAGCTGGTGGCCATGGGGAGTTCAATGGAACTTGTCAACTCAGATGATGAATTTGTGCGTGATTTTATCGGGCGGGGGGCTCTTTTTGATGTGCTGGACACTATTTCTGTTACCAGGGTATTGCGGAAGGATATTCCCACCATTCGCGAAGGTGAACATTTTGACAAGGAATCGAAAATGAATGGTTGGGATAACATTTTAGTCCTTGATGAAAGGGATGCATTCCTGGGGTATGTTTCCATAGAAAATATTGATGCTTCGGGCAAGATTTCCGGTGATGCCGTGCAAAGAGTTGCCGATGCTTTTCCGGCGGAGCTGTCGATTAAAAAGGCTATTGAAGAAATGCTGTACGGTGGGCGGACCTGGCTCCCTGTTGCCGGTGATGATCGGGTTTTTAAAGGCATAGTCACATTTGACTCGTGTGCCGGCCTGTTATCCAAGGAAGGTGGTAGCTAAAAATGGAAGTTTTTATCCAGGCATGGAACTACTTTCTTAACCGTAGAGAATTCCTTTTTGAAACCCTGGGCGATCATTTCATGCTGGTTGTCTGGGCCACCCTGATAGTAATTATAATCGGAGTTCCAGTTGGAATCCTGATTTCCCGGACAGACAGGCTTAAGGAAATTGTTATCGGGACAGTCGGTGTTTTTTATACCATTCCCATCCTGGCCCTATTGGGATTTTTAATTACCATCATGGGGGTAGGGACTCGCCCTGCCCTTTTAGCCCTGGTCCTTTACGGTTTGCTGCCCGTTGTGCGTAACACCTGCGTCGGTATTCTCCAGGTTCCGGAAATGACCAAGGAGGCGGCACTGGGTATGGGGGTAAATAACCTGCAGATGCTTTTTAAAGTGGAACTGCCGCTGTCTTTCCCGGTAATTTTCGCCGGTATTCGTACCGCTATGGTCATGAATTTTTCCCTGGCTACGTATGCCGTTTTTATCGGCGCCGGGGGGATGGGCAGGGTAATTATGCAGGGGATTCGCACCTACAACACCGGGATGCTCCTGGCCGGGATTATCCTGGTTGTGGTTGCTACGGTTTCGCTTGATCGGCTGGTTGGTTACCTGGATAACCGGGTTCAAAGAAAATTCAGCCTGGTTGAGTAAAAGTAAAGCGTTCCAGTTTCTTATTACTTCACCGATCTTGAAGCCGCTCATGGTTTAGAACATGTTCCCGGGATTCCATAATCCAGTCCTGTCACAGCTGTTTTTTACCTGCTTTAACTCTTCAATTAAACCGGCCGGTGCCATTAGCTGAAACATGCTTTTCTTGAGCTTGCCCACCCCGTGCTGGCTGCATGCTTTTTCCTTTTTTTTGCCGGCTTCCCGGGCCCATTTTTCCAGCAGTTTCAGGCCTTTTTCATATTGCATGTAATCTTCGGGCAGGATATTGGCATGGAGGTGACTGCCGGCTATATGTCCAAAAATGGCCCCTTTTAACCCCTCATTACTCAGGTCTTCTTCGTAAGTTTTCACTACCGGCTTGAAGCTTTCATCTTCCCGGCGGATATAGGTTTCTAATTTCATTAACTGCGGCTGGTTAAGCCTGTGATCCTGCATTAGCCTATTTGTGCATTCTGAGGCGGCATGGCGGATTGCCCGTATCTTTTCAATTTCCGCTTCCCCGGTTACCGCCCAGGCCTGATCGGGATCACAGTTGTATGTTTCAACCATATCGATCAGGGTGGCGGCTACATTTTCCAGGTTATCTTCTGTAACGCTGTGGACTTCCAGGTAAACCATGGCCCCGGTTCCTTCAGGGATCCCGGGAGTTACTTTTATGGGGGGCACAGAATCCTTGTATTGCTGGAGCAATTCAATCGTAACCCGGTCCATGTATTCTGCTACGGCAAGGCCGGCCTCACCGATGCGGAATTTGTTTTTTTCCAGGTCACCGGTGAAGCGGAACAGGTCGTCCTGCTCCTTGAAAAATAGCATAAACCCCCACATTGCCGGGGGCCTGGGCTGCAGCTTCAGGGTCAACCCGGTAATTACTCCCAGCATTCCCTCGCTTCCGATTACGAGGTCAAGTAAATCCATGTGTCCACCCAGGAAGGGAACCGTTTTATCACCCCGCTTAATCTCTGCGATTGTTCCACCTGATTTTAATACCCGCAGGGCGCTGACATGCTGCCTTGTCTCGCCGTAGTAGTGAGAAGAGATGCCCCGGGCATTACAGGATATTATGCCGCCTGCGGTAGCGGTAGTTTCTGTTGGGTCCGGCGGCCAGAAAAGTTCTTCCTCACCGGGCAGGGCTTTAATCGCCCGGCGCAGGTCTTCTAGGGTAAGGCCGGGTTCAACAACGAGCAGGTGATCGCCCGCCCCGGATTTCATGTATTCTTTTACCCTGTTCATACGAGACAGGTTCAGGATATGCCCTTGTATTGGGACGGCGCAGCCGGCCAGGCCGGTCCTGCCTCCCTGGATAGTAACGGGCGTGTTTCGGGAATAGAGCTGGTTAATGACTTCCCTGGCTTCATCCTCGTTTTGAGGAAAGGAAATGCTTTCAGCCTTCCCGACCAGCCCGGATTCGTCGGAGAGATAATCAATGTATTTTTGATCAAAAGTCCGGATCAGTTCTTTTTCCATGTTTTTATCGATCTTCTCCTTCGATTCGCTTGTTTTCCATGATCAGGCGTTCCAGCTCTTCCAGTACCGGCTCATAGTCATCGATGATGGCCAGGTCGGAAGAGCGGATGATCGGGGCTCCAGGGTCGGTGTTAATGGCCGCAATGCAGGCGCTTTTTTCGATACCGGCGTAAAAAGCGGCGGCTCCGGAGATGCCTGCTGTGATGCAAAGTTCAGGCCCGGTCATATGTCCTGAAACACCGATCAACTTGCTGAGCGGCGCCCAGGCGTTCATGGCCACCGGCCGGCTTACCCCGACTTCGGCGCCGATGGCAGCGGCAGTTTTTTCTACTTTTTCGAGCCCGCTCCTGTTTTTAACGCCCCGCCCGGCAGCCAGGATAAACCTGGCACTTTCAAGGTTTGTGGTTTCATCTGATTCTGTATATTTATAGTCAAGGACAAAGCTATCATCTGGTGCGCCTGTCCCGTTGATGCCCGTGCCCGCCTTGTTGCTATTAAGTTCTTTAGCGTTGTGCTCTATTACTTTCATTTCTGGAGGTTTCGGTTTCTCTTTGCCCGTATGGGCTGAAAATCCTTTTTGCAGGGACAGGCAGTACGGTTTTCGGTCCAGTGAAAATTCTGCTTCCAGGTAATTGTTGTATGCCGCCCTGCGGCAAACTGGAGACCCGGCACCGGCTTCGAGCGAATAGATATTGGCCAGGGAACTGCCGCCCATGCGGGAAGCAAAGCGGACTGACAGTTCGCTGCCGGCTTGATCGCCCGGGAATAAGTAAAAGTCCCTGCAGCTTTCATGTTCCAGGTTTTGCAGGGCTGTAAGCACTGTTTCCGGCTGGTAGCGTTCGACTTTGATTAGTTCTACCAGCACAGTGGCGGAAGCGTTAATCAAGCTTTGTTTCTTTTCTTCTTCGTTGAAAATAATTATTGTTTTCCCCTGCGGAAATCCTGCCAGGAAAGCGTCCCGGAACCCGGTTAATGCTTTTGCCTGATCGGGGTATGTCTTTGAACATCCATTTAGCACCAGTGCATAGGTCATAGTTTCCCCAGTCTTTCTCTTAAGTAAGAATGGTAGAGGATCCGGGCTTTTTCGGCTGCTGTTTCTCCATCAATGATCAGGCCTTCTCTCCGGTGGTTGATCGGTTTAAGTCCCGTCAACCGGCAGCCTCCAGAAGTATTGGCTGCGGCTAATCCGGTCTTGAAATTATCCATTTCCTGCACTTCAACCGGCTTTTTGCCATATTCGACCTTGTCCTTGAGGGTGGGGACGCGCAGGTAGGTGCCGGGGGCGTTGCTTACTGCCAAAACAAGCGGGGGCCTGACTGTTTGTTCCAGGATGCCGCTGTCGACCATGCTTTTTACCTTAAGCAAGTTTTTAGTTCCATTGTTTGCCGGTTCAATGGCGACCACCCCGGTTATGCAGGGCCAGTTGAGGTATTCTGCGGTCAAAAGGGGAGTTTTAGCATTATCCCCTACCCCGCTTTGCATACCCATGATCAAAACATCAGCCCTGTTCTTTTCTGCGGCGTATTCGGATATTACAGCAGCAGCGATTTCAGGGAGAAACCTGATATCACGATCGCTTGCCACCCGTACTGCTTTATCATACCGCAGGGCGTAAAGAGTTTTCAGGTAAGTGTCCGCCTGTTTGCTGCCAATGGTCAGGGCGGTCAGGTTAAGCGGGAGGTTTCCCCGGCGGGCCTGGTCGGCATACCTGAGCGTGATTTCCAGGGCGCTTTCATCATAAGGGTTAAGCATGTTTTTAACATAGCCGGTTTCAACCCGGAAGCGGTCATCAACCAACCAGTCACCAGCGGGCATTTGATCGAGATCAGGGACTACTTTAAAACAGGCCAGGATTTGCATCTTATTCTCCGGGGAAAATAGTTCCTTTATTCATGATTCCCTCAGGATCAAAGGCTTCTTTCAAGGTTTTCAGGATATAGTAGGAAGAACCGTATTCATCCTTGATCCACGGGGTGCGGTGTTTTCCCACGCCGTGGTGGTGGCACATCGAACCGCCGGCCTTGATTGTTTCTTCCACAATAATTCTTTTGATCGGCAGGTGATATTTGCTTATCTCTTCTTCCGGGCTGCAGTCGACCACGTTATAGAAATAAACGAAGTACATATTAGTTCCATTCAGGTAACTGTGTGACGAATGTCCCCCAATTAAAGTAATGTCTGGTATTTCAGTGCGAATCCTCTCCACGCAAACTTTGTATATATCATAGATTTTATCCCAGGTTGCAGCTATTTCAGTAGTGTTGCTGATATTCTTAGTGGCAAATATTTCCTCTCGTTCTTCGGCTACTTTACTGACATCCCAGTTCAGGTTATCAAACCAGACCTGGATCAGCCTGTGGTCCACTTTTTCGCACTCTGCATATTTTTCTACGATTGCTTCCATTGCTTTACCGGTAGCTTCAGCCAGGGGTTTAGGACCTTCGGCCATTAAAATTAAAACGCACTTGTCTTCAGCAAAATGGGAGAAATGCTGCGATCCGTCTTCTTCGTCATACAAACGGGCCACTGAAGGCCTGTATCCGTTGACCATTACTTCACGCAGTATTTCAAAACCGGTTTTCATGTTGTCCAGGGTATAGCCGAGGAGATAGTTATTTTCAGGGCTATATTTGTAGATTTTCACCGTTACTTCGGTAATATAGCAGAGCGCTCCTTCGTTGCCGATAATAACATGGCGGATATCGGGGCCGGCAGCGCGGCGGGGGACATTCTTGATTTTTGTAATTTCACCGTTTGGGAAGACCGCTTCCAGGCCTACCACCATGTCTTCAATACCGCCGTAGAGGGTGGAGAACTGCCCGATGCTCCTGGTGGCAACCAGCCCGCCCAGCTGGGCCAGCGGTTTGGACTGGGGAGAATGGCCAGTTGTATAGCCCTGTTCCCGCAGCCGATCTTCCAGGTCTTGCAGCGGGGCGCCGCACTGGCAGGTGGCGAGCATGTTGTAGGGATCAATGCTGATGATCTCGTTCATGCCGGAACCGTCGAGGACGATTGAATGTTCAACAGCCGTTTCCAGGCCTCCTTCGGTGGCCGAATCGCCGGTTCGGGGGACAACATTGATGCTGTGTTCACTGGCAAATTTTAAAATGGAGGCCACATCTTCCTTGCTGCCGGCATATACTACGGCCGCCGGCAGGGGCTGGGTATAAAAGCCGTGAATTTCTTCATACCTTCTAAAGCGATCCACGCTGCTGTCTTTTAAAACCTGCTCGTCGGTAACCACTTTTTCCTCGTCGAGCAGCTTGACCAGGTTTTCTACAATTTGTTCCCTTGATATTGAGGCCATGGTTTTAAGCTCCTTTATTAATATTATTTAAATACCCATCCTGTTGCCCTCGTTGAATGATTGCCTTTCCCTGTTGCCTGGCGGGCTATTCCTGAGTAATTCATACTATATTTTTTGGCCCTAATGGTTTACCCGAAAATGTGGTAAGATTTTTTTAGGACCTGGTCGGTATGGCTGGTAATATGCCTGTATACTTGTTCGTTCATTTTATGGTAAAGCTTTGCGTTTCTTTCGATCGGCTTAAAAGTATCCTTGATCCTGACCATGTTATCAATGGCTTCTACGTAATCTTTATAGATGCCGCAGGCCAGGGTGGCGCAGATAGCCGAACCCATCCCGGCAGCGCTGTTGACCTCGTTCCGGCAGGCCGGCAGGCCGAAGACATCGGCAAAGATCTGCATGAACAGGTCCCCGTTGGACCCGCCTCCGGAGACAATAATGTTATTCAGCTCCAGCCCCAGCTCATCGCACATGGCCATGGCATTGTTTCTCATGGTCAGGGCGATGCCTTCCAGGATAGAGCGGTACATGTGGATCCCGGTGTGCCGTCCGTCAAAGCCGATCATCAGGCCCTTTTTATAAGGGGCATCAGGCGGGGACAGCCACTCCAGGATGGTCATGAGGCCGTTGCTTCCGGGTGGTATTTTTTCTGCCTGCATATTTAAATATCTTTCTACCGGTATTTTTTGTGCATGAGCTTTTTGAGCAGCATCTTCTCCCAATAGATCGACCATCCAGCTTACTGTCCACATTCCCCGGCGAATGCCTTCGCTTTCGTAAAGGTATTTGTTGGGGACCGAGGCCAGGTTGGAGAAAAAATGCTCGGCTTCCCTGACATTGTCATGGCCGTGCACCATGGAAGCAATGTAAGTGCCGAGGGAAACCAGGGCTGTTCTGCCGGGCAGCAACCCGGCCCCTAAGGCTTCCACAGCCTTGTCATTGGCGGTGATGGCTACCGGTATGCCGGCCGGGATTCCCGTAACTTCTGCTGCTTTTTCGGTTACGTAACCGGCTACACTGCCCGGCATTTGCAGATCAAAGAGCATTTCCCGGGGAATATTACAGGCTTCGATAACTTCCGGGTCGCTGCTCCACTGCCAGGTATCCTTGTCGAGCGGCCAGGGACCCTCATAATTGGCTGCTGTATCGACGAATTGCCCCGTCAAACGGTGGGTGATATAACCGGAAGAAGTGGTAACATATTTTACGCTGTCGTCTTCATGTTCGTAAGGCCTGGACAGCCTTTCATCCATCCAGCTCATTACCGGTGCCGCCAGGGTGCCGTCCTCTTTTAAAAGGGCCCGGCAGCAGCGAATTGTACACAAGCCCAGGCCGATTATCTCTTCTTTTTGGCCCGGAAAATTTTTCATCGCTTTCTTGCTGGCTTTGATCAGGGATTCCCATAAATCATCGTCCGGGTGCTCGACGATGCCCTGGCGCGGCAAATGCATGGGCTTCAGGTCTTCTTTGCCCTCGCAGATGATATTTCCCTTGAGATCGAAAATAACTACCTTGGAACTCTGGGTTCCGCCGTCTATTCCGATGATGTAATTGCTCTGCATTTTTTACCTCCAGCCTGTCATTACAGCGATACTTATGTCGTGAATTTAGGTCCGCTAAGCCAAAGAGACAGTTCTATCGTTTTCCCTTCGGCCTGGGCTTCGGGACGCTCGTACTGTCCCCATGTTGCCATAAGACTTCTATCTTTTGGCTGTAGTACTTCTTTGTAGAATCTAAATGTTCATGTATAAACAAAAAATTTGGTGTCTGCTTAGCAAGGGCCTTTAATTATCTACATTACAGTTTATAAATCAAAATCACTACCTGACCAGGTAACCCCCGTCAACAACCAGGATATGACCGTTAATATAATCAGAAGCCCGGCTGGCCAGGAACACAACGGCTCCCATCAAGTCAACCGGCTCTCCCCAGCGGTTGGCGGGGACATGGTCGAGCACTTTCTGGTTGGCTTTCAGGTCGTTCCTGGTATCAGCGGTCAGGTTGGTGGCATAATAACCGGGGGCGATTCCGTTCACCTGGATATTGTAAGGGGCCAGTTCATCACAGTAGGCCTTTGTGAAACCCACCAGGCCGTGTTTTGTAGCGGCATAGGCGGGTGACCACTGGCCGCCCAGGAATGAAAACATGGAACATATATTAATGATTTTTCCGCTTTTTTGGGGGATCATCTGTTTTGCGGCTTCGTAACTGAGTTCAAACGGGGCAGTTAAATTAACATCAAGCATAAAATCCCATTCGCTCCGGCCAAAAGCCAGGACATCCTGGCTATTTTTTAAGACCCCGGCACTGTTAACCAGGATGTCAACGGAACCGAAAATTTTGATGCAATAATCGATAATACTTTTTGCTGCGCCGGGGCCGGTTATGTCTGTTTTTAAGGATTTCACTATGACGCCTTCACTTTCGATCAGCCTTTCCGTCGAGCCGTCATCTTCTATAATGCTGGGAATCAGTAGATTTGCTCCGGCTTTAGCCAGGGCCAGGGAAAATGTTTGGCCAAGCCCGGTATTGCCGCCGGTTACGATAGCATTTTTACCTTTCAGGGAAAAGTAGTCCAGTGAAAAGTCCTCAATGCTCATTTTGCTGCCTCCGTCTGCTTGGTTGTACGGTGTCGTTAGACTGAAATGAATCTCCACTCTGATCATGTTGCCCTGACACCGGCTGTACTATAAAAGAAGGTCAGTCAACTTTTTATCATTTACCAGCCGACCAATAAAAATTCTAGCCCAGTCTGGAGTGAAAGTCAAGACAGCCTTAAAATATCGCAATTGTTACATATTAATGCCCGAGGCAGCCCGCCTGTGGGATGCCTTCGAGCATTAAGGTTCGATTGACAGCTGGTTATGAACAGCAGTTGTTGTGCATTTATCCCCCGGCTGCTGGAGGAAAAATGCTGACCCTGTCTCCTTCTTGCAGGATGGAGTAGAGGCCATGCAGCTGCCTGATGTTAGAGCCGTTAATAAGGATAATTAAATCGGTCTTGTTTAGATGACCAAGCAGGGTCAAGGTGGCGTTTCCTATGGTGAGCTTTTCCGGTATGCCGTAATCGCGGCATAAAACCCGGAGCAGCTCCTTAACCGTTGCATCTTCCGGCAGTTCTATTGTCATATAGTTTGAGCCCAGTGTTTCTCTCAGGAAAAGATACGGTTTTACTGTTACCTGCACAGGTTCACACTCCCGGTTTATTATTATATGCTTGCCGCAAGCTGCAGTGTTAACCGCCTTTGTCTTACCTGCAGCGCAGGCCTTCTTGCTGCTTTCCGGAATCAGTTTAATCCTGCATTTTCTTCAGTTCCTCTTCACGAAGCTGTTTTTTATAGATTTTTTCTGTTACGGTAAATGGCAGGGTATGGCGAAATTCTACCTGGCGGGGTACAGCATAAGCTGCGCATTTATCACGACAAAACTCAATGATTTCTTCTGCCGCTATTGTTCCTTTATACTCATCTTTGAGCACTACATAAGCTTTAATCCTTTCACTGCCTGCCCGATCAGGATCCGGTATCCCGATGGCTGCAGCCATTGATACGGCCGGGTGCTGATAAAGGATGTCATCGATGGTGCTGGTATAAACCTTGAAGCCTGATATATTGGCCATATCTTTGATCCGGTCGACAATATAAAAATAGCCATCTTCGTCCATACGGGCAATGTCGCCCGTGGGCAGCCAGCCGTCGACCAGGCCGGAACCTTCTCCAGGCCAGTATCCCTTCATCACCTGCGGTCCCTTGATGTACATGTGCCCCGGTTCACCCTGCGGGCATTCGCTCCCGCTTTCTTCATCGATCAGCTTCACATCAGTATCTGGAACCGGCAGGCCGATGCTGTATTTTTGTTTGGCGGCAAAGCCGGTAATTTTAGAAAACCCGCTCAAATCAAGGTGGGTCAGGGGGCTGGTTTCTGTCAGGCCGTAGCCTTCAGAAACCGGCATTTTGATCTTGGCGGTAATAGCTTCCCGCACTTCCATGGGCAGGTAGGAAGCCCCGGAAAGGATCTGGATCGGCAGGCGGGGCAGGTCTTTTTCGCTTAATTTCATCAACTGGGTTGGGACCAGGGCGGTCAGGAAGGGGCGGTATTCCACCAGGATACTGGCAATTTCATCGATGTCGCGGGGGTCGCGAACCAGGATCAGTTTAAGGCCCCAGTAGATCCCAAACAGGGCGGCTGCATCGCCGTAGGAGTGGAAGAGGGGCACCCCCAGGCAAAGCGATGCCTTTCCGCGTATCGATTTTTCCAGGTTGGCCATGGCCCAGGCCATCGACTGCAGCACATTGGAGTAGCGGTTGAAGTGGGTGAGCATAACGCCCTTGGGAAGCCCGGTAGCGCCGCCGGTGAATGCCAGGTAGGCCAGGTCATGCCGGGGGTTGATCTCAACCTGCAGGGGCCGGGGATCATGGTTGTCAATCAAAGTTATTAAATCGTAGAT
>PUKV01000158.1 GCA_003550645.1 Syntrophomonadaceae bacterium
AACGGCTCGTACTGTTTCGACCAAGTGATCCATATCATACATAAACAGTGTTCCGAAACCGTAGGCGCAAACTGTTAATGTATCCATCAAGCTGAAATATTGCTGTGTGTAATACATCATACGGGTTTTGTCTTTTTCTAGACTGGTTGTCGGCATAGGTGAAAGAAGGCCAAAGGCGCTGGAACGTTTTTTAAACAATTCCGGTGAGTCAGGAGCATAAGCAGGATCTTGATCCGAAGAAACATGATCTGCTCCGAACGGGTTCACGGCATACATTAGAGAAAGCCCTATTTTTAAGCGTGGCATATGAGCCGGAAGCGGACTTCCTTTTACATCCATTGAATATTTTTCCGAGCCTTTTCCAATCTTCTTCGCTGCTTCGCGTGGACCGTCGGCTAATAGATCACCAATACCTTCACGGTGAGCGATTTTTTCTATAAGAGGTACTAGGATATCATTGTTGCCAAATTTTAGTTCTATTCCATCAGTGTCGCTTAAAGAGAGAAGGCCATTTTCGAAGCATTCCATTGCGAATGCTATTGTTCCACCGGCAGATATGGTATCCAGTGAATACTTGTTGCAAAGCTCATTTGCCTTGGCAATAGCCTCCATGTCATCTATACATAGGTAACTTCCCAGAGAGGCTACAGTTTCGTATTCAGGGCCACCGTAAGCTGGATCAACCTTGTAAGGTTCCTTAACTTCAACCACCCGCTTACAGCGGATGGGGCAAAGATAGCAGTTTTCGCCCTTGACGAATATTGTTTCATGCATCCTCTCAGCAGTAAGGTTTTCGTATTTATCAAAGACACCGCTGCTGAAGTTCTTTGTAGGAAGCCCGCCACTTTCCTGCTGCCCTGATAAACCAAAGTTTGTACCAAGATCGCGTAAGCCTTCCATAATGGCATTTTGCTTAATCATTGATGGCGCAAGCTTGGTCAACTCTTTCATTTTTTCCGTATCGTGATACTCCAGCGAATTTTTCTTTCCGCGAGTGGCTATGCATTTAAGATTTTTGGAACCCATCACTGCTCCCATGCCAGTTCTTCCTGCGGCATGTTTACGTTCATTTATAATACAGGCATATTTGACAAGGTTTTCGCCACCCTGGCCAATGCCAACAAAACGAATACGATCATCATTGTGTTTCTCGCGGATCAGTGACTCAGCTTCTCCAGTTGTTTTGCCCCAGAGTTCGGAGGCGTCCTGTATTGTAACTTTTCCATTATCGATCCAGATATAAACTGGCTTTTCTGACATACCTTTTATGACAACAGCATCGTACCCTGCCCATTTTAACTCAGGTGGCCACCAACCACCGCCCTGTGCATCTCCGATAGCGCCGGTTAAAGGTGATTTGGCTGTAGCTGTAAACCTGGACAGGCATGGGACAGGAGCACCTGTGATAACACTGGGAGCTAGGACCAGTACATTGTCTGGTCCTAGAGGATCTGCTCCAACCGGTATATCCCGCAGGCAGTAGTAAGCGCCAAGAGCGCTTCCTCCCATGTATTTGCGAAAAAACTCTTCGCCTGGCTCTTCAACTTCTATTGAACTCGAAGTTAAATCAACAATCAGGATTTTTCCATTATAACCTTTAGGCATTTCATTTTACCTCCCCAAAAATAATTTGCCTGATCTTGCTGCTTGCTATACTTGCTCTAAACTTGCTTTACTTCAACAGCTTTGTCGGTATCCAGTGATTTGAGAACAGCTTCGATAACTGCTATGGCGCTGATTACTTCATTAGTTGGAACAAGAAATTCTTTATTATTCAAAACAGCATCGGCATAATGCTCAATTTCGTCACGGAGATCACCCATTATTCGTCCGTTGGTTTCAGGCCAGTGCAAGGTATCTGGATATTCGCAAGCGATGCCTTCTTCTCTGAAAATTCTTGCCCCTTGCTCAAGGATGTCTACATAACCGGCCCCCTTTGTGCCAACAGCTTCGATGCTGGCATATATACCCGCTGGAAAGTTCTTGGGCAAAGCCCAGCTAAATTCAAATGTGGCCAGCGAACCGTTGGCGAAATTGGCCAGGAAAAATATACAATCCTCACTGTCATAAGCACTATTAAACTTGGCTACTTTTTGGGCATAAACTCTTGTTATTCTGCTTCCCGCATACCACTGTACTATATCAATATCATGAACACCTACATAAAAAAGCATTGAAATACGCCCGCCAAGCCGTTCGACAATTGTCCGTTGATTTTGTCTTTTGCCTCGTAAATGCAATATTTCGCCCAGCCCGCCTTGAGCGATCTCCTCTTTTATTCTTACATATCGAGGATCAAACCTGAGCAAATGGGCAACCATCAACCGCACATTGTCTTTTTCGATGACATCTTTAATCTGCAAGGCTTCATCAAGAGTTGTAGCAATTGGTTTTTCAACTAGAATATGTTTTCCGGCGGCAGAAGCAGCCAGAACTGGTTTCAAGTGAAACTGGTCAGGGGTACATATACTGACTGCGTCGATGTCGGCTTTCTCGAGCATGATTTGGTAATCGTCATAGATGTCACAACCGAAGTCATTCTTGGCTTTCTCAAGAACATCTTTATCTGTATCCGCAACTGCAGCTAGCTTTGCATTCGGCAACTCGTTAATAATTCTGGCATGTAGGTAGCCAATGAAACCAAGGCCCACAACTCCAAGCTTTAGTTGACTCACTTTATTACCTCCTTCTTGAAAAATAATTAATCTTTTTCAGCTCAATTAATTATACTCTATGGAAACGGTAATTCCTTCTTGAAAAATAAAAATTCCCCTAGTAAAACAATTGTTAAGAAATATTAATATGTATTGCTATTTAGGGTTTCCTTCATAACCCGAAAAAGCCCGTGAAATATAGCTTTTCAGCCATATTCATGCTATAATAAGTGCAAGGAAAACCTTCACATATCTTCAAAAACCTTGCACTTGATGTGAGTCAATTGTATCAAAAAAGCAAGCAACAAACCATCGATGACTTTTTCCTGCCCTTCGGAGGCGCGCTCTCGGCCGACAACCGCTGGGTAGTGAAGGCCAAGATGATTCCCTGGAACAACATCGAAGGCGACTATTCCGATCTGTTCCCCGGCAATAGCGGCAACGTGGCCAAGCCAGCCCGGTTAGCCCTTGGTGCCTTAATAATCAAGGAGACCCTGAGGATTTCCGATGAAGAAACCGTCGAGCAAATCCGGGAGAATCCCTACCTTCAGTATTTTTTAGGTTTTAAAGAATACACCAACGAAAAGCCTTTCGACCCCTCTTTGATGGTCCGTTTCCGCCAGCGTTTCAAAGTAGAGCAGCTTGAAGCGATCAACGAAACTATCTGCGAGAAAGATAAAAAAGATGACGATGAACCACCTCCTACCGGCGGAGCTACTGACCGGGAAAACAGGCAAG
>PUKV01000017.1 GCA_003550645.1 Syntrophomonadaceae bacterium
GCTAGGTCCGTTTAAAGGGAAAGTATGGCGAATCGGGCTTATGGGATATGGTTCAAACCGGGACAATGTTGAAAGGCTTCTCGAAGCACTATCCAAAGTGTTAACAGAACTAGGGCATAAAAGCTCAACAGCTGAAGCGCTCTCTGAATCCGGTAAGGCTTATAAAACTTAATACATCAATTTGTTGCATTGTTAGTTAAAAAGCCTCCCTTAATGGTACTTGGGGGAGGTTTTTATGTTTCCGGCTGACTTGCTATTGACAAAATAAAAAGTCGCTATAAAATGTGATATGGCATTAATTATAAACCGGGCAGGGAGGCGGCTTTGGTGGATGATTTAAAGGCGGTTCATGAACAGGCCAGGGAGCGGCTAAAAGGTATTTGCCGGGTATGCCCAGTTTGCGATGGGAGATCCTGCATCAGCGGAGTCCCGGGAATGGGTGGTAGAAAAAGTGATCGGCAGGGATTCCGACGTAACCGGGCCGCCCTTGAAAAAGTTTTATTAAACCTCCGTACCATCCACGATGCTGTTAATCCCGATACAATCTATGAGCTGTTTGGAATTAAGTTGAGCCTCCCGGTTATGGTAGCCCCCATGTGTGAAACTACCTATAATTATTTGGGCCGGATCGATGACTACGAGTTTATTGTTTCCCAGGTAGCGGGGGCTGAAGAAGCCGGTACCATAGCCTTTACTGGTGATTCACCGGATCCCCCACTTTATGAGATGGGCCTTAAAGCTTCCCGGGAATATGCAGCCGGAAAAGGTATTCCCATTATCAAACCCCGTGAAACAGAAGAAATTATCAGAAGGATAAAGCTGGCCGAAAAAAGTGGAGCCCTTGCGGTTGGAATTGATATAGATGCAGCAGGATTTGAGAATTTTAAAAAAGCAGGCCAACCGGTAAGACCGTTATCACCTTCCGATCTGCATAACATTACAGGAAACACCAACCTCCCGGTTATTTTGAAGGGAATTATGACTGTAGATGAAGCCGTTGCCGCTGTAGATTGCGGCGCTGCCGGTTTGGTGGTTTCAAATCATGGCGGGAGGGCTGTTGATTCTACTCCCGGCACCGCGGAAGTACTTCCGGAGATAGTAGCGGCGGTTAAAGGGGTGATTAGAATTTTTGTTGATGGAGGTGTTCGTTCTGGAGAGGATGTTCTTAAAATGCTCGCTCTAGGTGCTGAAGCGGTACTGGTCGGCAGGCCGGTTGCAATTGCTGCTGTGGGTGGTGGCGCTAAAGGAGTTAATATGCTGATAAGGCAGTTCAAAGATGACTTGACCAGATCCATGCTTCTTACCGGGTGCAGCAATCTGCAATTAATCGGCCCCTATGCTGTCAGGAGGACTCTGTTTTGAGGGATATTGCAGTTTATAGGCCTTTTTTTTGTAGCATGGTTCTTAGTAGCTGCCCAACCTATTACCCCAGTTTATTGATTACCGTTGCCTGAAGCTTAATTGGCTATGCCTGATTAGTTACAGGTGTTATAATAATAATTGAACCTCGACCAGGAGTGAACATGTGCATCTGAACT
This sequence comes from Syntrophomonadaceae bacterium, assembly GCA_003550645.1. Lineage (GTDB taxonomy): Bacteria > Bacillota > Dethiobacteria > DTU022 > DTU022 > B1SED10-74M. The sequence continues at coordinate 1,539 of PUKV01000017.1, forward strand.
ATACCTTAAATCCTCAACTTCGGGCAGAAGATGTCGCTGCGTTGAGAAACGCTGTCGGTTGGGATGCCCGGAAAGACAAGCTAAAAAAAATCATCGGCTATACGTATTTGACCGGGGCTTGTTTTGACTGTGATCGCCTTGTAGGCTTTGTGGATGTAATCAGCGACGGTGTAGACGACGCCCTGGTTAGAAACCTGCTAGTTCATCCGAGCTACAGGAGTCAGGGCATTGCCCATGCCCTTCTCGAAATGATCATAAAAAGACTCAGGGAAGATAGCATAAAGACAATCAACGTTTTGTTTGAACCGGAATTGACCGAATTATACCGAAAGGCCGGGTTTAGGATTATCGGTGGTGGCATGATTGACAATGAAACGAAGGAGTTTTGATAAGAAATGAAAGTTGCCTTTTTTTTGATTCCCAAGAATGAAGTGGTTTTTCTAACCCCGAAAACATCTATGCGCCAGGCTCTTGAAAGAATGGAGCACCACAGCTATTCGGCAGTACCCCTGGTAGATGATCAAGGTTGTTATGCGGGGACTATTACTGAAGGTGATTTGCTCTGGAAATTGAAAAACACAGAAGGGCTCGATGTTGGCGGCATGGAAAAAATAACATTAAAAGATATTGCCTGCCATGTGAAAAACAAGCCGGTCCGGATTGATTCCCGAATCGTTGATTTATTAAGCGCAGCCAGCGAACAGAATTTTGTGCCCGTAGTTGACGATCAAGGGGTTTTTATCGGCATTGTCAGGCGCAGGGAAATAATAGAATACTGTGCTGAATTAATTCGTGAAACAGAAAGTACAGGTTCCAGGATTGAAGGAGGTTAACCAATGGATGGGGATTACCCGGAACTGCTTCAGGAATTTGAATACCCGGAAAGGGTTGATAAATTAAAGCCTTTCCTGGCCATGGAAATACTGGAAAGGGCCCAGAAGCTTGAGGCACAGGGAAGGTCTGTAATTCATATGGAGCTTGGTGAACCGGGTGGTGAAACACCGCAGGCTATAAAAGATGCAGCAATTAAAGCGCTTCACGCCAATGACACCTGCTATACCCACAGTCTCGGTAAAGCCGAGCTGAGGGAAGAAATTGCATCATACCATAAACGTCAGTACGGAATTGAGGTTAACCCTGGTCAAATTATTGTCACTTCCGGTTCATCGGCAGCCATGCTGCTTGCGTTTTCGGCGCTACTGGACAGTGGTGATCAAGTTATTATCCCCGATCCTTATTATGCCTGCTACCCAAACTTTATCCATTATGTAGGGGCTGAACCTCTTCCGGTTAAGGTGTATGAGGAAGATGCTTTTAAGGTCCAGGCTGGTGGTATCAAGAACCATATTGGATCGAACGTAAAAGCGATTTTGATCAACTCACCGGCTAATCCCACCGGAGCTGTTCTGGGTGAACAAGAGCTGCGGGAACTTGCGGAACTGGGTCCCTTTATTGTTTCTGATGAAGTTTATCACGGGATAAATTATGGAGATCGTGATCGTTCGATCCTTGAATATACAGACCGGGCAGTAGTTATAAACGGTTTTTCCAAGCGTAATATAATGACCGGGTGGCGCCTGGGTTACCTGGTTGCTCCCAATTCTCTGGTCAGGAAAATGCAAAAGTTCCAGCAAAACCTCTTTATTTGTGCCTGTAATTTTACGCAATCGGCTGGAATTGCCGCTTTGCAGGAAACCCCTGCAGTCCTCGCCAGCCGCTTCAGCGATTATAATGAGCGCCGCTTATACCTTTACCAGGCCCTGGAGCATATGAGGATTGCCCCGGCCCGCCTGCCCGATGGGGCTTTTTATATGCTGGCCAACGTAAAA
>PUKV01000183.1 GCA_003550645.1 Syntrophomonadaceae bacterium
GGAACTCGAGATATATTACCGGAAGAAGCAAAGAAATGGCATTACCTGGAAGCAGTGTTTAAAAAGTTTTGTGATCTATACGGGTTTGGTGAAATCAGGACCCCCATTTTTGAACAGACTGAGCTGTTTGCCCGCAGTGTGGGCGAAGATAGCGACATCGTTTCCAAGGAAATGTATACTTTTAAAGATCGCAGCGGGCGTAACCTCACCCTGCGTCCGGAGCTTACCGCTGCTGTGGCCAGGGCTTATCTGGAGCATAATTTGGGGGAAAAGCCTCAGCCGATCAAGCTCTATTACAGTGGTCCCATGTTCCGCTACGACCGTCCCCAGGCCGGGCGCTACCGCCAGTTTAACCAGTTTGGCCTGGAAATATTTGGTTCCGAACATGCGGCGGCCGATGTGGAAATAATTTCTTGTTGTTATAACTTTTTCAAGGCCCTGCAGATTAAAAATATTACTATTGAAATCAACAGCGTCGGCTGCCCGGCCTGCCGTCCCCGCTACAGGGAAAAGCTGGTGCCTTACCTCGAAAACCTGGAAAGCAAATTTTGTGATGACTGCCGAAAGCGCTATAAAAATAATCCTTTGCGGGTCCTGGACTGCAAGGAGGAAGGCTGCCGGGAACAGGTTAAAGAGGCGCCCCGCCTTATCGATCATCTCTGCCCGGACTGTGAAAGCAATTTTGCAACTGTTAAAAGCCTGTTAAACAGGCTGGATATTCCCTGTAACCTCAATCACAACCTGGTGCGCGGGCTCGATTATTACACCCGGACGGCATTTGAAATCAGTGCCGGTGGAGCGGGCGCACAGGCCTCACTGTGCGGTGGAGGCCGTTATGATCACCTGGTAGAACATATTGGCGGGCCGCATGTGCCCGGGGTAGGGGTTGCCTTCGGAGTTGAGCGGATTATGCTGGCCATGGACTGGGATGAAATCCCCACCGAAACTGCTACACCGGTTTTTATCGCCACTGCGGGCAGCGGTTTGGAAGGTGAAGCCCTGGCCCTGGCATCCGAGGTTCGCAGCCGGGGGGTGCCCGCGGAGGCCGACCTGCTTGAAAGAAGCCTGAAAGGCCAGATGAAATATTCCGGCCGGCGTGGTTTCAGCCGGGTTGTCATTATCGGAGAAAACGAAATAGAGCAGGGGATTGTAACCCTGCGCAATATGGAAAGCGGCGAACAGCAGGAGATGACCCGCCGGGAACTGATGGAAGCACTGGCTGACGGGAAAGCAGTTGAACGTGATCCATCCCCGGCCGGAATCGAAGCAGGTAGCGGATTAACAGACGAGGCGGCGGTAATTATGCCCGGGCAGGTAGAAGATGCCCAAAAGACCCATTACTGCGGTAAACTGAACCCGGGCCATGTCAATAAAACAGTCAAGCTTACCGGCTGGGTAGGCAAGCGCCGTGATCACGGCGGCTTGATCTTTATTGACCTGCGCGATCGCAGCGGCCAGGTGCAGCTGGTTTTTGATCAGCAGCAGGGAACGGATCTTTTTCAAAGCGCTGAAAGCCTGCGCAGTGAATATGTGATTGCAGTCAGGGGGGAAATCCTGCGCCGTTCCCGGGAGACCATAAACCCATCTTTACCCACCGGTGAAATTGAAGTTCGGGTCAATTCGATGGACATCTTGAATACCTCAAACACTCCTCCCTTTTATATCGAGGACAATATTAATGTGGATGAAAACCTGCGCCTGCGTTACCGCTACCTTGATTTAAGGCGGCCGGAAATGCTCAGGCGGTTAGAGCTTCGCCACCGGGCGGTCAAATTGATTCGCGATTACATGGATCGCTATGATTTCCTGGAAGTGGAAACCCCGGTATTAACCCGCAGCACACCGGAAGGAGCCAGGGATTTCCTGGTCCCGAGCAGGATGCAGGGCGGGGAGTTTTACGCCCTGCCCCAGTCGCCCCAGCTTTTTAAGCAGCTGCTCATGGTCAGCGGGATCGAACGTTACTTCCAGATCGTGCGTTGTTTTCGTGATGAGGATTTAAGGGCCGACCGGCAGCCTGAATTTACCCAGGTTGATATTGAAACCTCCTTTTTCAGCGCTGAAAACCTGTTTGCCTTAACCGAAGGGCTGGTAGCCGAACTCTGGAAACAGATCCATGGACGGGAAGTCAAGCGCCCCTTTATAAAAATGCCTTACCGGGAGGCAATGAACCGTTACGGGACGGATAAGCCCGATCTGCGCTACGGGATGGAGCTGGTAGACCTGGACGAACAGGCCCGGCAAAGTGAATTTAAAGTATTTAAAACCGCTCTCGAAAATGGGGGAGCAGTTAAGGGGCTGCGCCTGCCCGAGGGCAGCCGGCTCAGCCGTAAAGACCTGGACGACCTGACCTTGCTGGCCCGCCAGATGGGTGCGAAAGGACTGGCCTGGGCATATGTTGAGGAGGAAGGCTGGCGTTCCCCGATCAGTAAATTTTTTACAGAACCGCAGCAAAAAGAAATAAGCACTAAAATGAAGGCCGAACCTGGTGATGTTTTACTGTTTGTGGCCGACAGGTGGACCATATCCTGCACTGTCCTGGGCCATATGCGGACTAAATTTGCCCCGGGTAACCTCCCGGATGAACCGCATTTCCTGTGGGTGGTTGATTTCCCGCTCTTCCATTATAACGAGGAGGAGCAGCGCTATGATTCCGATCACCACCCCTTTACGGCCCCGCGACCGGAAGATATGGCCTTACTTGACAGCGATCCCTTATCCGTCCGGGCACAGGCTTACGACCTGGTCCTGGACGGTGTGGAAATAGGTGGTGGTAGTATGCGGATCCATGATTCAACCACCCAGGCCAAGATTTTTAACCTGCTGGGGCTTTCAGAAGAAGAAAGTAAGGAAAAGTTCGGGTTCCTGCTGGACGCGTTATCATACGGCGCCCCACCGCATGGCGGGATAGCGCTTGGCCTGGACCGCCTGACCGCCCTTTTATGCGGTGATGAATCGATCCGGCAGGTCATACCTTTCCCGAAGACTGCCACCGCAAGCTGCTTGATGACCGGGGCGCCTGCTGTTGTTTCGGAAAAGCAGCTGGAAGAGCTGAGAATTAAATTAGAGCAGGAAAAAGAGGATAAGTGATTAAATATTCAAGCCAGGAAGGTATATTGGCCTTTTTTACCTTCATGTTGGCCCAGCTGCAGAATAAGTGCATCTTGCCAGTTGTCAGTTTTTGTGCTATGATGCAGTTGCAAATAGGTAGTTAAATCAGGGCGTAACCCTGCTGTGTTCGTGATAGCCGATTAAGTTTTGAGCCAACATTGATCAGACGGGAGCCTGGACTTCAGCTGTGGCGCAGAAGCCTTTGAAAAGGGGACCTGTAAAGCAGTTGAGAGGGCACCCACCTTTTGGGGGAAC
>PUKV01000091.1 GCA_003550645.1 Syntrophomonadaceae bacterium
CAGCCACCGACCACGACGACTGGGTTAAACGGGTTCCCGCAAAGTGGCGGCAACCATGGTTGCAAACCTGAAACTCCCACCGCTCGGGATTCCTCCCTGTTCACGCGGAGGAGGATGTCAATGAAAACATGTAGCACTCGTGTCCTCACGGCCGCTTGTTCTGATCGAGAGCCCATTCGTTCATCTGATTCGGGGGATACATCTAATACATCGCGTACATAGTATCCGTATATGTCTATCGACATCAACCGGTTCGACGAGAAGTCCCCGGAAGAACTCGAGGAAATCAGCAACCCGGAGTTAGTTCTTCGATTCCTCTGGGAAAACCGAGATAGAGCGTGGAAGGCCGGAGAGATCGCTCGACGAACGGACATCAACGAGAACTCGATCCATCCTGTCCTCTCCCGCCTCGAAGACCGCGACCTCGTGCGACACAAAGGGACGTACTGGGCTATTACGGACGATCGTAACCGTCTTCAACAGGCGTTCGACGTTCACCGGGCTAATCAACTCTTCAACGATCTCTACGGGCAAGAGGATCGTGACGAGTGGATTGAAGCGAGCGAGCAACAGACCGAATGACATTCTCTCGAGGCACGATCGTCTACGGGGACGACCCATTCAAAGGGGAGGACGCATCTCGACCGTGGGTTGTGATCAACACCTCCGAAATGCCGTTTTACGGCGATCAGTACGTCGTTCTCACACTCACGACCAAGACGTGGTACGACGAACGACTTCAGATCACCGAGGCCGACCTCGTCGATGGTGCGCTTCCAGAACAGAGTTCGATTCTTCCCTGGGCGGTCGCCTCTCTTGATCCCGACCACATCGATCGCAAACTCGGACAACTCGACGAATCCACGGTCAACGAGGCCGTCGTGGAACTAGTGTCGTATCTCGGTATCAATTCTCCAAGGTAGGAGAATTGTTTTTAGCTCCTTCCACACGCGATATTTGACCGTGCGTTGCAGAGGATCTGCTACGAGAGTGATCCAAAATGCTGAACAACGAATTGAAACTCCCAGTGATAGCTGTTGTCGTCCGGATCTCTTCCAACACCTGTCCGTCACGATGATCACCGACGACCACTCGAGCCACAGACCACCCGGTACCCGACCCTCGTACACCCGCCTTCTTCGTGTGGATTAGTTTTTTCCAGAGTCAGACGACCTCTCTCGAGGCTCTCTCTGACCCGGTGTCCCCGGTCAGCCGAGGACACCAGCTGTCACCGGCTGCTCTCACCTCGCGTGGTTTCATAGTACGGTTAGTGGATCAGAAATCGAAACTTGATCAGCCAGTCCACGTCGTTCCAGAATATCTCTCGTGATTTGTCGTAGCTTCTGATCGGCCGTCACCAGTGAGACAGTGTCGCTCTGTGCTAGTTCACATACGAGTGCCGGAATGTACTGGTCGGCTTTTACCTCATGTTCTGGCAGAGATTCGTCAGAGAGTCGCCGGCGCGCCTCGTCAATCATACGGCTTGATACTGTAAAGTCAGGTGAGCGAACAACGAGATAGCCATCGTTGATGAGCTGTTGGATCTCCAAGGCGGATTCTCGGTGATTCGCCGGCGATCGTTCGTTCTTGAGTACATCATCGACGAGTTCCCGTTTCACTGACTGTGGAAGGACGATCGTTGTTCCGTCTTCAACGGCAGCTCGAATGCGGTCGGAAAATGCACGCCCGTGCATAATGACCGCGTTGGCATCAACGACGACGGTGCTCATCGCGTGAGGAGATCGAGTTCCTGAGCAACTCGGAGAAAGTCCGTGTGGGCCATTCCGACCTCCGAACTCGCCTCCCGGTAAGTGAGTTCACCAGCTTCAACGCGTTCCCAGATGTTGATGACTTCGTCGATGCTGTCTTCACCGTACGTTTCAACGGTGTATTCGAGAGTCTCCGACTCGGATTCAACTGCGTCAGCGATCGACGACAGCGAGAGTTGCAGGTCGAAGTCGACCGATGCATATCGTGCAGGTTTCCCTCCTTTTCGAACAAGGAACCCGGCGGCGTGGAGATCGCGACAGTATTCGTGTGCCGTGGTGTGTGCCAGTCCGAGTTCGTCTTTCAACTCCGTGATCGTAAACTCCTCTCGGTCAGCCGCGTATCCGAGAATTTCGAGTTTTCGATCGTTCGCGAGTTGTTCGAACACAGCCTGTAACCGCTTCCTGGAAATCGGTGTGTCGTCGGTGACGCTCATTCGCAAATCACGTATATACGAACTATTCGAATAGGTCTAACCCTTTCGGTCGGCGGACCGTGCTCTCACCAGAGACACCTGTCGTCACTAGATTCTTCGTCCAACCTCGTCCGTCACGATGACCACCGAGGACCACTCGAGCGACAGTCTACCCGGTACCCGACCCTCGTACATCCGCCTTCTTCCTGTGGATTAGTTTTCTTCCAGAGTCAGACGACCTCTCTCGAGGCTCTCTCTGACCCGGTGTCCCCGGTTAGCCGAGGACACTAGCTGTCACCGGCTGCTCTCACCTGGAATTTCTGCGTCCTCGGGGAGCACGAGCCGACGTTCGGTGTACTCGAGGCCGTTCTTTCGTTCCTTCTGCCTGCGGACGGCTACTCGGTGCGTCGAGAGATCGAGCACAGCGTCGATCACCCTCGAGACCAGCTTCTTCGCGTACGTTTTGCTGATACCGCGCTCTTCCCGGCGGATCCAATGCCGGAGATCGCTCGCCGTGACGTACTCTTCGATCCCCTTGCAGCCGGTCTCCCAGGGATTGTCGCCGACGCTCGAGTCCGTCCGAGCGTTCCACAGTTTCGCAGCCAGCCGCGTGGGCAGCGCGTTCGCCGCCGACCGCAACATGTCGTCGTCCATCCGGGCGAGTTGCTGGATCGGCAGGAGGTCGCCGTAGGCGAGTTCGACGTCACCGCCGCCGACGGGACCGGCCCGCTCGGGCAGGCGGTAGTAGGCGTCGCCGTCGGCTTTCGTGATGCGCTCGAGTCTGCCGTCGGGGGCGTCGATCTCGTGTTCGTCGACGTGCTCGGCCCGGAGGTGGGCCCCCTTCTCGAGTTCGCGCGCCTGAAGCTCCGTCAGGCAGGCTCCGGTCGCGTTGGTCTTCCTGCGAGTCGCGTCCGCGAGGCCCTCGTGGGTGTCCGACGCCCGATGGCTCCGTCGCTTGACGACCGAAGACGACCTGCTGGCGTGTGTCGAATCACGGCCGACGGCGTGTCCCGGGCGCGAGTCGACACCGTTCGGGCGGAGCGAAAGGACCATGTGCGACGGCTGTCATCCTCACGCTGAATGACCGACGAGGCCCTCGAGGCCGCCCGGACCTTCCTCGCCGAGCGCCCCGACGGGGAGGCCGCCCTCGAAGCCGTCCTCGAGGCCGACGCCGACGTCG
>PUKV01000170.1 GCA_003550645.1 Syntrophomonadaceae bacterium
AGGCTCCGGCCCCGGCCCCGGCACCGGCAAGGATCGCCGCGGCCCCGGCCTGCATTGCCCGCCGGCGGGTCAAGGTCACGCCATGCTGGTAGTGTTCTGGTTCCTGTGCCTCTCCGTCGTCTGCGTTTGTTGAAGAAATTGACATGGTTGTGTTAGTCGACGATTCCGATGTCTCCGGCGAGCGCCACGATCCCGGCGACGATGTAGCCCCAGATGAGAACCTCGCCGACGCCGGACCCGAACAGTTGTTCGGACGGCATGGTCTCGAGGACGTCAGCCATGACGAGCCCGAGGTCGATTGCTCCGATGCTTGTTCCGAACCATGCGAGGCCGATCAATTCGCCGTCTGCCAGTGATTTGAGTGCCATTTCAGGACCTCCGTTGCAGGACCGCTCCGATGATTACCACGCCGATACCGATGATCAGAATGTTGGGGACTTCGGTCTCCCCGTCGATCGAGCCGCCGATCGGGAAGCCTGTCGATCCGTCGTTAACTCCGACGTCGAGGACCTCGATGTGATCCGGGTCCTCGCTGTCGACGAGCACGGTCCACTCCTCGCTTTCGTCCATCTCCTCGACGTCGTCGACGACGTCGAACTCGACCGACTTAGTCTCGTTATCGTCGAACGTCAGACTCGAGGAGTTGACTAACTCGTCCTCATAGTCGTGCAGTTCGACGTCGACGTCGATCTCCTCCTCGACGTCCGTGGCCTCGAGGTCGACAAAGACGACCTCGCTCGAGTTGTCGACCTCGATGGTCTCCTCGTCGACAGTTGTTTCGGCCGCTCCGAGGGCGACGAATGCCCCCGTCAAGGCGACGAGCAGTACCAACCAAACCGTTCCGACCGCTATGACTTGACCCGGTCGGATGTCGTATCTTCCCATCATTTGTGTGCAATTGCCCAGTAGCCGCCGGTTTTGATTCCGAGCAGGATCAACGCGATCGAGGCCTCAGCCGCGAGGTCGTGCAACGTCTCGGGAGAGAGGATCGAGACGAGGATAGCGACGACCGCGACTCCGACGAGCCCGCGCTCGAGGCCGTCCATCGAGGACCACGAGGGTTGTGCAATAGCCCACGCACCCCCGAGGGCGACGATTTGACCGACATTGTAGTTTGTAAGGGCGTAGCCTCCGATTTCCGTGGCCTGCCCGAGTAATTCGACTCCGAGTAACGTACCATCTGCTTGACCCAGGGAAGCGGCCGCACCGAGTGTGTAGACCGCCCCGAGGAGCAAGTGAATGAATGCGTTTCTGTCCATTTTTTCAGTCCGATAGTCTTTGATCCGTGACTATCTACTCGTTACTACCGGTAACGCATACTTAATAATTCGCACTGGCTGGTTTGGTATCAGTCCCGCAAAAGGTCCTGCGCGGCTCGAGCCCCGGAAACAGTCAGGGCCCAGACTCCTCCAAGGTTCACGACCAAACCATCGGCCTCGAGTTGTCGGAGAGACCTCGAGACGCTCTTAGGGTGGCGCTCGATCCGCTCGGCAATGAGGGAGGGAGATAGATTCCCCGCGGTGTGTAACTCCTCCAATATCTCCCGCTCGAGACCTGAGACCATACTTCCAGAGGTAAACACGACCCTAATTGAAATATATGCACTTTTAGAAAGTGATGGATATACTCACGTTTGGGCTACTATCGGTAACGTGGATTTATTGTCGACGGCCGCGACAGTAGGGACGAACAACAGGTGAGAACCCCAACGTATATATGAAAACAATGTTTAGATGTAAACGCCGATGGGAACGACAATCAGAGTCAAAGACGACACGGCCGACGACCTCCACGGCCTCAAGCGCCGGGGAGAGTCTTACGTCGACGTCGTCAGCCGACTACTCGACACGCATCGCTCGACGAACAAGCAACAAGAGAAAGAGAACGCATCAGCATGAGCCAACACGCCGATACGTCCTCCCCTGAATGGGGAGACGAGACCCGAGAGGAAAAGCTTTGTGAGCAACGTCCCGCGCCGAAATACGTCGAACTCGACGGCATCGACGGCCTCGAGTGGCACTCGGTCCGGTCTGTCCACGAGGGCGATTACCGAGCCGACGACCGGATAGAGACCGATTGCGGCCACGTCGTCCGGTGGCTCGAGCCCGAGGAGATCGTGCTCGAGGACGAGGAGACGCCCGAACTCCACGGCGGCAACATCTGTTACGGTTGCGTCCGGTGGTCCCGATGAGCGAGAAATGGGCCAACCCCGAGGATTACTGGTCGACGATCGGCCGCGAGGCCGAGGACGACCAGGACGTCGACGACGTCCCGACGACCGTGATGGACCGAATCGTCGAGCAACTCGAGCCCGAGCGGATTCACGGCATCGAGTTTCACGGGAGCAACGGCCGCGCATATTACGGAGTCGTGGCCTACTCCGGCCGACACGCCGGGATGGACGTGCTCGACCTCCGGACCATCGTCGTCGACCTTCGAGACGACGTCGTCAAAGTCCACGACAACGGCCTCTGGATTCCCCGATGGACCGGAGCCGCGCAGACATTGACGTCGCTCGTCGCTCGAGCGAGCAATGACCTTGACCCGAACTCGAGCACTCGAGACTCCGACCCGCTCATCACGTCGGCGATCGACGCGAGCGCCGAGGGCATTCTCGCTCACGAGATCGAGGACGACTACAGCCCCGGCGAGGCCGAGGGATGGGGAGAGAGTTGGGGCAACGGCCAGGGGCCGCCCGAGGAGGTTTACCAGCTGGTCGACCGCCTCGAGGAGGCCGACGTCCCGATCGAGCGATTCAGTCGCCTCAATTTCGGGGAGAAAAAGCCGTTTGAACGCTACGCGAACCGCCCGGTCGACGAACTGCTCGGGAACTACGGAGTCGAGACCGGCCGCTGGGACCACTCTCACGACCGGATTCTCGGGGGAGACCCGCTCGTAATCGTCGACGTCGACTACCCGGCCGACGCCCCGATCGAGGCGCTCCCCGAGACCTTCGCGGTCTCGTCAGCGAGCGGCTCCGACGAGCGAGCCCATCACTATTTCCGCATGAGCACGCTCGAGGACAAGCAGGCCGTTTACGACCACTTCGAGACCGGAGCCGTCAAGCCAGGATGGGGAGACGTCTGGTTGTTCGGAGAGTACGTCGTCGGTCCCGGTTGCATCTCCGAGGACGGCGAGTACACGATCGTGCAGGACGTCCCTATTTCCTCGATGGACGCGGCCGGTCTCATCGACCTGCTCGAGTCGTCATGGATCGAGAGTGAGGACGAGGAGGAGGAGGACGTCGACGACGTCGAGCCCGGCGAGGCGCTCGAGGACGATCGAGTGAGTGTCGACGTCGCGCGGAACCAACTCGAGGTCGAGGTGCCGCTGGAGCCGGGTCGGGA
>PUKV01000224.1 GCA_003550645.1 Syntrophomonadaceae bacterium
CGTTTCACAACGTTGCCTCTTTTGTTTACGCCCTTGATCAAGAAGTGAACATTAACGGGCTTGGCCGGATCAGCTATGATATTGCCTACGGCGGCGCATTTTACGCTTTTGTTGATGCCGCATCCCTTGGAGTTCCCCTGGATGCGAGCGGTTTCCGCCGCTTAATCGAACTGGGTACGGGTATTAAAGAAGCGATCATGGCGGAACGGGAAGTCAGGCACCCCTTTGAAGAAGATTTGAGTTTTCTCTACGGGGTGATCTTTGTTGGGGCAGCCCGGGAAGCGGGCAATCACAGCCGAAACGTGTGCGTGTTTGCCGATGGGGAAGTAGACCGGAGCCCTACCGGGACCGGGGTCAGCGCCAGGGCGGCGCTTCATTTTGCCCGCGGTGAGCTCCAGGTGGGAGAGCCCTTCGTAGTGGAAAGTATTCTGGGGACCTGTTTTAAGGGGGAGATAATGGGTGAGACCGAGCTGGGTCCTTACAGGGCGGTTATTCCTAAAATAACCGGCACTGCTCATATTTGCGGTTACAACACCTTGCTTATTGACCCGGAAGATCCGCTGGGGCACGGTTTTATTCTGCGCTGACAGCACAAGGGGACCAGCACAAGGGGACGGTTCTTCTGTGTTCTTTACGCAATAGCACTAAGGGACGGTTCTTCTGTGTTCTATACGTCCTTAAAGCGATGCTTCAAGGGACATTCGAATCGCTCTCATGGTGCCGCTTATCATTCAACAAGAGCAGCAGGCTGGGTTGCTTTACAAGTATAATATTATGGAAAAAAAGATCAGCTGCCTTGTGGTGAGCTATAAATCTTGTGAAATGATCTTAAAATATCCTGCTTCATGCTGCAGGAGGTGCTGCACTTATGAAAAAGACGGTCGAAGGCTTGATAGAGAATTATAGTGCTGATTTTTCTAAACCCAGCGCTACGAGCTGGGGCAAGCCCCACACCGGTTATGCCAGGGCAGACGATCCGCTCTTTGCCAGGCTTAAAGAGATAGTCAGGCCAAGTCACGAACTGCCCCGGGATTTTCTTGATGAAGCCAGGACAGTAATCACTTACTTTTTGCCTTTCCAGGAGGAAGTAGTGGAGAGCAATAAAGAAGGCCGTTACAGCTCGAAGTTGTGGGGGATAGCATATATAGAGACCAATCGCCTGATCAATGAAATGAACAGGCACCTGAAAAGCGAATTGATTAAGAGGAGCTACCGGGCAGCATATGTGCCGGCCACCCATAATTTTGACGCAGAAGCCCTGATGAGCGACTGGTCGCACCGCAGCGCAGCCTACATTGCCGGATTAGGCACATTTGGCCTCAACCACATGCTGATAACCGAAAGCGGCTGCTGCGGACGAATAGGCAGCCTGGTTACAGACCTGGAAGTAGAGCCTACCTCGCGCTACGACAGAGAGCTATGCCTGTACCGGGCAGATGGATCATGCGGGCGCTGCGTCAAAAATTGTGTTAACGAGGCCCTGCATTTAGATGGCCTGGACCGGCACCGCTGTTACAAGATGCTTTTGGAAAACGGAGAGAGGTTGAGCGACCTGGAAAGCCTGGCCGATGTTTGTGGCAAATGCCTGGTCGGGGTGCCCTGTTCTACAGGTATTCCCCGGCCGGAAGAATAGTTTATTAAATAAGGTGTGATGGGGGGATTAAAATGACCGCCATGGAAAAGCCCTTTAGAAAAAAGCCGGTTACTGCGACAGCCGGGGCGGTCCTGCTGCTAGTTTTAATGACAGCGGTTGCCTGCATGCCGATCAACTATGAGGGGGAAACAGAGGAAGAAGTCCGGGAGGCCGAAGAAAAAAGCGATGATCAAAAAGAAGTCCCCGGGCCCAGTGTAGATGAAACCACAGATGAAACCAGTACTATTGATATCGATGACCTGGAGCCGGTAGAGAAGGAGGTTGCCCTTGAAGAATGGGCACCGATGCGCCTGATCATACCGGCCATCGACCTTGATATTGAGGTGGCAAGCGACAGCCACAGTTACGATCCTGACCAGGTCGGGGAAGAGCCCTGGCATTTTTCTACAGAGGACTATAACCACTGGATCCGCGAACTTATGGCCCTGTTAAATGAGGGGCCGGTTCACTACCAGTTCAGCGCCCTGCCGGGCACTGAAGATGGCAATGTGGTTATAGCCGGGCACAGCCCCTCCCCGTGGTATCATTTCTACGACCTGGACAGGCTGGAAGAAGGAGACCGGGTATACCTGGAAACTGCCGGCTTTCTTTTTGTTTACCGGGTCAGCGGTTATGAAATCGTGGATAAATATAACTGGGACCCGCTTTTCGAGACTGATTATCCGGCCCTTACCTTTCAAACCTGCCACCCAAAAGATTATGAAGGCTTTGATCACCCCGAGCGGTTGATGGTCAGGGCAGAGCTAAAGGAAGTCTACCACTTTCCAGACTAATCAGTGGAGGCGGCCGGGGTGTCCGGTGAAGGGGCACCGGCACCATGGACAGCCGCCGGGTGTTGTAAAAAGTTTTAAGGCGGTGTCTTAAAATAACTAACAAAACGTAAAGGAGAGGCAGAAATGATTTTTTCAAGGTTGATCAATGTAGTCGATTCGCATACAGCCGGGGAGCCAACCCGGATAGTGACAGGTGGGCTTCCTCCTATCCCGGGAGAAACAATGGCCGAGAGAATGGCTTACCTGCAAAAGGAAATGGACAATTTACGAACCTGCCTGATGCAAGAGCCGCGGGGGCACCGCGATATGTTCGGTGCTATCCTGACCGATCCCATATCTTCTGAGGCCGATATTGGCGTTATTTTTATGAACGCCGGCGGTTACTTGAGCATGTGCGGCCACGGCAGCATCGGCGCTGTTACGGTTGCGGTTGAAACCGGGCTGCTTACCGTTTCCGGCGATGAAGCGGAAATAATGCTCGATACCCCGAGCGGACTGGTCAGGGCAGGGGTGAAAATTGAAAGCGGCCGGGTAACTGAAGTATCGATCATCAACGTTCCCTCTTTTCTCTACAAGGAAAAAGTAGTGGTGGAAATAACCGAATTGGGCCGGTTGCAATTTGATATTGCTTTTGGCGGCAACTTCTTTGCCATCATTCCCGCTGAAGACCTGGGCTTGAAAATAGAGCAAAGCTATATTCCGGACCTGGTCAAGATCGGCATGCGGATCAAAGCTGAGATCAACGAGCAGGTTTCGGTGGCCCACCCCGAAAAACCCCATATCAATGCCATCGACCTGGTTGAAATCTATGATAAGCACTCCCGCCTGCATGCCTCTAACGCGGCCATATTTGGGCAGGGAGCGCTTGACCGGTCGCCCTGCGGGACCGGGACCAGCGCCAAACTGGCCA
>PUKV01000113.1 GCA_003550645.1 Syntrophomonadaceae bacterium
AATCGTTTCCTACCAGTTCCGCAGGGCTGAGGTGGCACGCATTTCGCATCGCAAGAAAATATTGCTGGAGTATGCTCCATTACTGCTTTAAATGCTAATGCTTGAGAGGCCAAAAATATTGTAGTCCTTTTGCCTCGATAAAAGGGGCCAGGTAACCTGTGCGCTTTTTCCCCACCGGTAGGGCAATGTTTTGCCCGGTTCCGGTAAAAATGTTAAACTTAGTTTATCAAAGCCGGTAAGAGATTGTCAAAGAGCGGTATTCCCCTATTTAACAGCTTAAAGCCGGTGTTGCTTAGATTCAGGTTGTTTTAATGTTGCGCTGTAGTGCTAGGCTAGATCTTTATCTTTTCTTGCTAAGCCCAAAGTCGCGATCAAATAGAAGCCCAAGGTCAGACCGGCCAGCCACCACCAGTGGCCTCCGAAGGAACCTTCAAACTGAGGAAACGGGTCCAGGGCGATCAAATTATTAACCTCAAGAATACGTCCCCCGAATAACTCATAGCCCCATTTGCTGATAGCAATGGCGAAAAATGCCCGGGCAAATTCCGGTTCTATATCAGCAATGGGAAAAAGTCCGCCGGAAAGCACCACCTGCGGCATCAGCAGTAACGGCAACATTGAAGTTGCCGAACTGGAGGTGGCAACCAGTGACGACACGGTTAAGCCCATCATCGTGCTGGCGGTAATAATGAAGAAAAAGGCGAAAACAAATAAAAGGAAATTGGGCAAATTCAGAAACGTAGTTACGATAAAAACAAATATGAATGACTGGGCCAGGCAGAGCAGGCTCAAAACATAAATCTTTGACAACAGGTACGGGGCAATGCGCAAATTGACACCCCGCTCTCGCTTGTAAATGGCATTCTCCTTGATTATTTCAGTAACAGAGTTGGCAGCACCAAACCAGATGGCAGTAAGGGAAGCTACGAGGAGCAGCATGTTCATGTTTTGGTAGCGCGTTTCTTCATCTTTCAAGCGCTCGCTGATCACTTCCATCCGTTGTGCTTCTTTGTCCAAGCTTTCTTCATATTGAATTTCTATGCTTTCAATTATCTGCTCTATATTTTGATCGGCCTGCACCTCCGGAGACAGAGCAAACTCCTGGACCTGAGGGCTTATACTCAACTCATGGGGCTGGTAAGCGCTTTTCTCGAAAGTTTCAGGCGACATCATCAAACCCAAGCCAAGAGCTATTATGATCGGCTGCGCAAATAGCAACAGAAGGTTTTTCCTGTCACGGGAAATAACTTTTAAGTAACGGCTGGTCAGGGTCAACCACTGTATCATCGAAGACTCCCTGGTGGTGCCCGGGTTCACGGCATGGGCGGCAGCAGGCTTATTGCAGTGCTGCGGCAAGTAGTTGCAGGCCAGGTCCGATTCAAGGTAGCGCTGCTGCCACTCTTCCGGACTTTCATCAAGACTGATACGTTTGTATATCTCGGCGAAATCTTCTGTCCCAAAATAATCGAGGGCTTCGCGGGGTGTGCCAAAAAAAGCCAGGCGACCGCCATCTGATAAAATGATGATTTTATCGCAGAGATGAATGTTAAAGGTAGCATGGGTAACGCAAAATATAGTTTGCCCGCGGTTGGCCATGTTTCGCATCATTTCCATCATCAATTTTTCGAGGCCGGGATCAAGGCCCGAAGTGGGCTCATCCATGAACATGATGCTTGGTTTGGTCAATATTTCCACCCCGATGCTAACTCTTTTCCGCTGACCACCGGAGAGTTTTTTTACCACTGTCGACCGCCTGAAAGTCAGCTCAAGAATTTCCATGACTTCCTCAACACGGATGTTTCTTTCCTGAATCGTTGTGTCATCAGGCATTCTCAGGCGGGCAGCGTAATTTAAAACCTCTTCAACGGTCAACTCGCTGTGGACAATGTCATCCTGCGGGACGTACCCAAGGATCGTCTTAAAAGCATCATATTCATCGTAGTAATCCCTGCCATTGATCAGGATTTCGCCTGACGTAGCGGGCCAGGTTCCCAGCAACGCTTTCAGGAGGGTCGTTTTTCCCGATCCGCTACCCCCCAAAATGGCAACAAATTCCCGGGGCTGAATTTTGAAGCTAATATTGTTTAACAAAACCCGCTCATCGCCGTCGGGCATGGTAACAACCTTCGATAAATCTTTGACCTCTATCGCAACCTGGCCTTCGGTTTCGTCGTATTCGAATAATTCCGTTCCCCTCAATACAAAGCGGTAACCGCCAATCCAAATTATCGAACCGGGGCTCAACACCGTATCTTTCGTAAGCTGCTCGCCGTCCACATAGGTACCGTTAGTACTGTTCAGGTCTTTAATTACAGCATCCTGTTCACTTATTTCAATGGAGGCATGAAACCTGGAAACATGGGGATGGTTTAAAACTACGCTGTTCGATGGGTCGCGGCCGATTGTGATCGTTTCACTAACGTGGTGGGTTTTGGTCGAACCATGCCGACTAATATAATTATCAAGCGTCTTTTGTTTTTCATAATTCGGCTTTCTATCTTCTTCGGTTAATTCCAACCTCAAAGAATTAGTGCCGATATTAATAATGTCTTCCGGGTTAATTATCACCGGGGTCGATACCGGTTGTTCATTAACAAATGTTCCGTTGCTGCTGTTTTTGTCAGATATTGTCACCACTCCGGCGCTATTAACAATTATTTCTGCATGCTGCCGGGAAGTCTGGGGATCGCTAAGCAGTAATTGGCTTGCTGCCGGATCCCGACCAACCACATAGTTGCAGTTTACCTGCAAACTTATTTCTTTTCCGGTATCGGGACCGGTTATAACTTTGCATTTCAAATAGAATCACCACGGCATTGTATGCTATTAACCAGATAAATAGGCTAGATATTAAAACTGCACATGCCGATGCCTTTTTTTATCAGGCACGCTTTTTCTTAGCCTTATAGAAAAACAATAAAATACATAAAATGAGAATTGCTGCTGATACAATACTGATTGATAAAAGGATAGCAGGCTCATTTAGTCTCTCTAAGAGGATATTATCTGACACCTGCGTGGCAGATTCTTCAATCACGTTAACCGTAGTATATGCGGCTATTGTTTCATCTTGGATAGACCGCGCTATGATGCGTGATTCTCCTTCTGTCAAGGCTTTTACTATGCCGGTGTTGTCAACTCTGGCAACTGCAGGGTTGGTCGACAACCATTTAATGCTTTTATCGATTGCATCTGACGGCTCAACTATCGCCCTCAGTTCAGAACTCTCCCCGGTGTAAAGTTCAAGCTGATTTGGTTCAATCGCCAGGCTGCTGACCAGAACAATGGCCTCAACCTGGCAGTGAATCCTGTAATTGCCTTCACTGGTAACCGCAGTAATCTTAACGCTGCCCGGTGAATGGGCAGTTACTTTTGCAGTACGGCCTTCGGCTTCCACACTGACGATAAGGGGATCTTCTGTTCGCCAGTACACACCTTTATTAGTAGCATCAGCCGGGAAAACAGTCGCAGTTATTGTCTCTTCGTGCCCGATGGGCAAAACTAGGTTGCTCTTGTCAATACGTATACCGGTCACCATGACATAATCGGTAGGTTTTTTAAGGATACTGTCAATTTGTCGGCGCTGCCCAGGTGAAATGTGATCTTGATCCTGCAGCATCTCATCGATAATTCTTGTCAAATCTTTGTAGTCGCTGTCACCTGCATCCCTGGCAATTTCATACCATTGATCAACGTGCTTTTGCAATTCATCAGCCATTTCCGGGGTAATAACCCCTGAACCTCTTAGATCTCTGATAATCCTGGTCGACTCCCGGTAATGCCTCCGTAACATCATTTGCTGCTCGATCGTCATATCATCCCTGTTAGCGTTAACCGCACCGGGAAATGCGCTAAAAACCATGAGCATTAATAAAATTGAGATAAATAACTTTTTAATTACAATAATACTCGCCCCCTTTCCTTACCGCACGTTCTTTTATGGCAGCTATTCTTTACTTTCTTCCGCTTTCCACTGAAAGGGCTCTCCGCAAAAAGGCACAAATACCAATAATGTTTCACCCAATTCAATATGATCATATGATTTTAAAAGCTCGGGAGCAAGAACCTCTTCCTCGTTTAAGTATGTCAGCCTTTTACTGTCACCCGGTAAAAGGTGAAAAGTGCTATTCTTAGGGTTAAAACTAATTATGGCATGATTTTCCCGCGAGATCATTTCGTCGCCGGATATACTTATATCCATTGTTTCGGATCTGCCAATATAGTTTCTCTCGGAAGTAATGCGATAATCACGGCCACGGCTCGGGCCTTTAACCGCCACCAACCAGCCGACCACTGGTTCTATACCCAGCTTGCGTTTGTAAACTCCCACAGTTTTGGCAGAATCTTTTTCGGCACTGTTGTTATGATCGACCTTTCTGGTAACAGCAGGTTCATCTCCGCTGGCTCCCGGTTTTTTCGCTACAGTTTTCTTAACATCTTCTTCTATCGGCACACCACAAAAAGGACAGGCATGATGTTTTTCGCTGTCGTAATAGTGACCGCTTTTACATCTTGTAAGGGGTTTCATTATAATCGCCTCCTAAAGGTTCACAAATATAATTAACCAGTAATCATTACCGCAAGCGCGGAATAATTGTCATGACCATCTTCGGCTCTTTTTAAGAGCTTTTTTTTCATCCTGGCTATCCATTTTTTAGGGTTTCGTGAGCGAGCCAGGCATTTTTCCATCTCTCTTTCTAATACATACTCCCAAAAACCATCACTGCATAGTAAAAATGCATCACCCTTTTCCAACAGATCAGGATTCGTATAGTACTCAATACGGCTATTGCCACTGTTATCGAAAACGCTAATTAATCTATTACGATCTTCATGAAACCTTATATCTTCCGGATCTATTTCACCGCTATTGGCAAGCTGCTGGGACACACTGTGATCCCTGGTCTGATAAATAAGCTTTTTTTTGCGAAATTTATAAAGGCGCGAATCGCCGACATGTGCCCAAACCGCATGTTCATTGTCTGTAAGCATTACTACCAGGGTTGTTTTTGGAGTCATAATTTCCCCGGCATCGCCTGCTGCCTCCCCCAATTTTTCGCGGGCTTGATCTAGATACACACGGAGATATTCTTCCGTTGCTCCCGGTTTAGCATTGAAGGCATTTAGGATGCTCTCTCCGGTAACAGTCGAGGCTAAGGCTCCCCCACGATGTCCTCCCAGACCATCGGCAACCAGGAAACAGCCATAATCACCTTTCTTTTGGTAAGCACAAAAATCTTCGTTTTCGCTGCGCCCTCCCCGGTCAGATAGCTGATCAACCTGCATTTTCATTATAGTATCTCCAATTTCACTTCAAATACTTCAATCGGGTTGGCCAGGTAAAAACGATCTCCGGAGTTGATATAGTATTGCTTTCCCGCTTCAAGCCGCTGGTTTGGTGACAGAAAAGTCCCGTTTGATGAATAGTCTTCGAGAATAAATTTATATGTTTTCTCATCAAACCTGATAGTGCAGTGTTTCCTGCTTATATCGGTATTGTTCTGGGGATAGATGAGCTGGGCCAGGCGCGGGTCGCGGCCGATGACAATCTGGCCCTCAACAAATTCTATGGTTTCCCCGGCGAAAGAGCCCGCGATGCCCTTTAAGAGTGGCTTCGTTTCTTTTTTGCCCGGTTGAATATCCGGCGCAGTTTCTTTTCGCCTATCTTTTAATCCTGGAGCCGCCAAAGTGCGATCCCAGGGAGCAGGAGGACTTTCAGCTGGGGGTTTTGAAGCCTGCGGCACAGCGGCAACTTGGGCGACAGCAGGTTTTTCTACTGAGGGTTTTCTACGCTTGCGGCTTCCCATTACCATTGTTATAATAATAGCAACCAATCCCAGCAACCCGGCCCCTATCCCGCCGATTAGCAAAATATTTGCTTCCTCTTCTTCTTCTTCTTCGTTGTCATCATCAAGAACAGCGTCGTCTGCTGAAACAAAGGGTATATTGCGCCGGCTAAGAAAATCTACCAGGTAATCAATCTGGACTGCTCCGTTTATTTCAGCTTCTTCAAGCAAGGCATAGGAGTTTATACCCAGCACCTGACCTCTTTCATTGACAAGGGGTCCGCCGCTATTACCGGAGCTCACTGCTGCATCGGTTTTGTAGATATCAATTCCATCCCAGGTTGTAATCTCATTTAAGATGCCTTTCAAAGAAACCTTGTTTAAAAAATGTGAGGCCTGGAATTCATCATTATCGTTATCGGTATCAGGATCGATATCTGGAAATCCGAGAGCATATACGGTTTCACCAGTTTCGGCCAAGTCCCGATGGCCAAGTTCCAGGGGAATAAACTCATAAAGCAGGTGTTCGGGATCTATTTTCAATATAGCTATATCACTACCCTCAAGCTGATGATAAACCCTGGCCGGCACCATATCATCGGGGGGAACAAGGATAAAAACGTCAACCCTGTTAAGGTCATACATTTCGGGGTTAACTGCCCGCCAGTTTGTAATAACATATTCATACGGTTCCTCCACCCCAATAACAAAACCCGCACTCCAACCCAAAATATCGCCTGTCGCATTTTTGACAACAACACAAACCAGATTGCGCTTGGCTTCTTCTATTTCATCTTCGGCTATTTCATCTTCGACTATTTCATCTTCGACTATTTCATCTTCAGCAAAAACCGGGGTTGAAATAATTAAGATTAAGCAAATGATGACGATAATCGTAAGAAACGGGCAAAAACACTTAAAGTTTTTCACCATACCAACTCCGATCCGAGATAATCATTCAAGAAACGTTAATACGACAACCGTTACGTTATCCTGGTAGGGGTTGTCCTTATCCAATGCTCTGTAGACCAATTCGCTGGCCGGATCTTCAGAATCACTGCCCAACACCGCAGTTATTTCTTCATCGTTTAGAGAGTTATACAAACCATCGCTGCAGAGCATAATCCGGTCACCGGGAGCCAAAGTTATGGGCTTTATACTTTTATCGATCTCTATCAATTGCGGCAAACCAAGGTAACTGGTTAAATGATCTCTCTGGGGATGTTCTTCCGCTTCAACTATACTGGTTAAACCTTTCTTAACCTCGTCTTCCAGTATATTTGCGTAAATGTGATCCTTTGTTAGCTGCATCAAATTGCCTTCCCGGTAGTGGTAAGCACGGCTGTCCCCGACCGACAACCAGTACAATTTGCCCTTGTAAACAGCTGCTGCAACCAGGGTGGTTCCCAGTTCATAATCTTTTCCATCTTTAAAGGCAAGGTCAAAAACAGCCGTATTGGCAACAGCAGCAGCTTGTTCCAAACGCCGCCTTATCGATTGGTGCTGATTTATTTCATAAGCGCCGAGAAAAGAATCAACTGCCTTCTGGCTCGCTTCTTTTCCCTTGGTAAGACCGCCCATCCCGTCGGCCAATACGGCAAGCAAACCGTTTGAAACTTTATTTTTTGTATCAAAGATATTATTAAAAGCGAAGGAATCCTCCTGATTATCTCTTCGTCCGATGTGCTGACAGTTGGAGGGGAAAACAGTTAACCTTCCTTTTCCCTGATTAAACAGCTCGGAAAAAAATGAACTGTTGATTCTTTTCTTTTTATCAGCGTGTGCAGAAAAAAACACCTTTTCACCGTCCCGGTGGAATTGCAAACATTATTAATTATAATTTGACATATTATCTGCTAATCCTGCCTCAAATGTCAATAATTTGGGTTGATCGCACTCCAGCACAGGGCAGGGCAAATCAAGCCGGGAATTGATTTAAGAGCCAGCACTACCAGACTTTTTATAAGTTTAATCTTTTTCAGATTGACGCCGCTCTGGCTATCCCTTTTGCACAGCTTTTTTTGCCTGCTCTTTAATAATAAATATATTACTGGCAATTGTTTGTAATTACAATGAGAAAAAAGATCCTTGGAATAAATAGCTATTCCGCTCTCCTTATTGCTAATTACCCCGCTTATTTGCAGAAAATCGCTTGAATTTTTAAAAAGTACAAATTCTATAAACCGCCTTTTCCTAACTTGTAGTGTTCACTCCCCTCATGGTCTCTGCAGTAAATTTTTATCAAGAATATCGCCGATAACTATATCCAGCGGTAAATCATGCAGAGCGCCAAGCTTGCTATTCTTGCGGACAAGGATTCTCGTTCTTTCTTTTTTCTTGCATAATTCGCGAACCAGGACTGTGCCGATCTGCCCGTTTACAACGTTTACAAGGTTCAACATCTTGCTCCTTCCAGACCTGCTTTTTTATATTGATAAAACTACATTTCGAAAAGTTAATCCCTGATTTCAGAGACCAGGAATTCCGATTTCAAATTTAAAGCGGGGCGGACTCCAATAGAGTCGAAGTAAGCACTGTAGTTGTAGAACTCGACTGCGCTGCTTACAGAAAGCACAGAGTCGACGCGGCTCGAATAGAGAGAACGAGTCCAATACTATCGAGCCTCAATGCCAAACAAAGCCCCCTCTCTTTGCATGGTCCGCACCCTGGAAATAGGGACTGACAATGCCAACCTGGTAGGTCCGGTTATGATCACTATCCTCCAACTCAGTGGTGGAGGGAATGAAGGCATTGTCGTTATTGTTGTAGGCGCTGCCCTTTTTCCACTTCCTGTTCGGCACAACGGTGATAAGCACGGCGCTTTTGAAGCTTTCTTAAAAGACCCGGAAAAACTTTCGTTTGAGTCAATGCCGGTGGAGTTGAGCCAAGGGCGCAGGCCGCGGGTGTTGTTGCCTGAGCCAGTCTCACCCCAATGATTGCCACCGCACCCGCTGCTCCGGTCGGTGCTGTTGTCAAAATCAAACAACCCGAACAGCTCTTTGGCAAGCAGGGCGATATGCGGGCCAAGACCGCCAATAATATGATTAACAAGCTGTTGGTTATCTTATCTAATAATGACTGTTTTCCACTTTATGCTAAGTGACGAGGCATGTCTGGGACAACAACTCAGGCCAAAGCAATATTTTTCATTATGCCCCGAAATTAATGCCTGCCGTCCTTGTGTATCTCCAGGGGCAGAATGGCTGTTTATAGCTCCAGTTAGCTTGACCTGCCACAAAACAGTATAGTATTATAACCTCAACAGGAAAGCAACTTATTATTGCCTTATTACTGGAGTTGCCAAGAAATAAAGAAGCGGTAGCGAAAAGCAGGCTCTATTACTTGCTCGTAGCAGCAAAAAAGCAAGAGTTGCCAAATATTAATATTGAAATCCCTCTGATTGAGCTGGAATAGTAGTATTGGAGTGTGCAGTGATAAAAAACATTTCCAGACAGGCATACCTGATTATTGTCGGCATGTTTGTCGGCGCGGCAAGCCTGACCCCAGGCGTGAGCAGTGGTACGGTTGCCGTCATCGCCGGCATCTACGATGAACTCATTTACACCCTGCGTGGTTTCACCAGTATCAGCGTGCAGTGGCGAAAGCATCTGTCCTTTATCCTTCCCTTGCTGACCGGCATCGCCTTCGCCGCTTTTCTCTTCGCCCGGGTCATCGAATACCTTCTTCTTCACTATCCCGGGCAACTCAACCTGTTCTTCGTCGGCTTAATCCTCGGTACCATTC
Source organism: Syntrophomonadaceae bacterium (assembly GCA_003550645.1). Classification (GTDB taxonomy): domain Bacteria; phylum Bacillota; class Dethiobacteria; order DTU022; family DTU022; genus B1SED10-74M. The sequence goes on from PUKV01000113.1 coordinate 9,531, forward strand.
CCTTTCTTTATCATCGAGCAGGCAAAAAACTCAACCTGCTTCTCCTTTTACCCCTGATAATCGGTTTCATCGTCCCTGTGCTTCTACTGTTAACAGGAGAACAAACTTCGCACCCGATCACAACTCTTGATGCGCAAGTTGCTCTTAAAATATTTATCGCCGGATTTATCAGCACCGCCCCGGGCATTATCCCCGGCATCAGCGGCTCAACCGTGTTGGTTTTAATCGGCATGTACTCCACACTGATTACGGCTATGCGTGATTTTAACACAGCCATCATCGCTGTATTGGTGCTAGGAGCGCTGGTGGGGTTGATAACCTTCGCCAGGCTCATCCACTTTCTGCTGGAACGCTATTACCATGCCACTTACCTGGCGATTATCGGCCTTATCCTCGGTTCAACGCTAAATATCTGGCCAGGTCTGTCTTCGGGATACCCGGCCCTAATCGAGATCTTCCTCCTATTGGCCGGATTCGGTCTTGCCTTGTTTTTCCATATGTACAGAACAAACGCTTCCCATCGGAACAAAAGGTTGCCTGGACAAGAAAAAAATGATATGGAAACGCTATGCTGAAAACAGTGATCTTTGATTTTGACGGCACCCTCGCCGACACGAGATTTATCCTGCACAAAATATACGGCAATCTATGCCGCAAATACAATCTGCAGGAGCTTTCCCGGCAAGAGTTGGAGCAGCTAAGAGCTTTGTCCATCAGGAAAAGATCAAAAAAAGCCGGCGTGCCGCTGGTCAAACTCCCCCGCATAGCCGCGGACGCATTATCTCTATATACGGGTTATATCCGCTCAGCCAAACCTTTTCCGGGGATCCCTTCCGTAATCGACGAGCTCGTAGCAGAGGGGATCGTTTTAGCAATTATCTCTTCGAATACAGTGCCAAACATTAAGCAATTTCTGGCAATGCACGAGATGGAATACTTTTCACATATCTATCCTTGTTCGACCCTGTTCGGCAAACACCGCACCATCCGTCAGGCGCTCGCCGAAATGGCGCTATCCGGGCACGAGGCGCTTTACATTGGCGACGAACTACGCGACATTAGAGCCTGCAAACGAGTTTCCTTGCCGGTTGCCGCTGTTACCTGGGGCTACGATCACAGCGAACTGCTGCGCTCGGGCAAACCCGACTACCTGGTGCACAAGCCGTCTGAGATTACGACCATCTGTCGTCATCGAAGACAATCATGATATTCACCTTTAAAGCATCCCCTGTCAGCTGCACCTAATTCTCAAAAATTATTGGAAGACAAGACGGACGGCAGCGCAAGAAACATAATACTGCCTGCTCCTCAGCCGATACTATCAGTGTGCATGTTTGGCAGTCAGGGTATGTGAAAAACAGGCCACTGTGTTTGATTAAAACGGCAATTTTGCAAAGAACCCGGGAATTGCCCAGATAAGGTTGCAATAAGGAAGACATAAAGCTCACAAAAGAATATGCAGAGAGTTAAAACACTTATCATGCATTAGCTCTGGATATTTAACGGTAAGTTTTATAGATTAAACAGAACGGAATAAAAATATTAATGATTGATTTCAGAAACGAGAGTTTCAGACTTCAGATTCAAAGCAGGGCGGACTCCAAGGGAGTCGAAATAGGCACTGTAGCCATAGAACTCGCCGGCGCTGCTGATAGAACGCACAGAATCGCCGCGGCTCCAATCGGGAGAACGTGTCCAATACCACCGGGTCTCTATGCCAAACAAAGCCACCCTCTTCGCATCACCTGTCCCCTGGAAGTAAGGATAAACTGAACCGATCTGATAGGTGTAGTTATGGACGCTGTCCCCTAGTTCGGTGGTGGAAGGGATAAAGACCTGATCGCTGGTGCTGTAGACTTTGCCCTTTTCCCACTCCTTGTTCGGCACGGAGGTGGTAAGAACGGCGTTTTTAAAGCTTTCCGAAAAGGTTCGGTAAAAACCTTCGCCCGAGTGAATGCCGGTGGAGTTGAGACAGGGGCGCAGACCGCGTGTGGCATTGCCCTTGCCGCTATCACCCCAGTGGTTACTGCCGTACTGGCTGTCCAGGTTAGTGCTGTTGTCAAGGGCATGACTTCCGATTAGCTCCTCAGATAGCAGAGTGACATGCGGTTCCATCTTTTCATAATGATTTTTGCTCACAAGGATCCAGGTCAGCGGTTTTTTTACCCCGCTCCCCGAATAATTGTTGCCAGAGCGAAATTCCCAGTTCCAGGTAGGGTCAACCACCCGTGTCCCTATGGGCAGATCACTTAAGGGGATGGTACCGTTTTCATAATCGATATAGTAGGCAGTGCCAAGACCGTTAGTGGCAGCTAAGTCAACACCGCGTATGCCCTTTTCCTGATCGGCTCTTTCTGCTATTACCGCTCCGCCAGCCGGTTTTTCTCGCTTGTTATCGTCTTCAAGCAATACTTTCTGGAACTCCTCCACCGTCTGGTAGCGGTCTTTCGCTCTTACTGCCAGGGCCTTTAAAAGAGCCTGCTCATATAGAGGCTCGATCTTAATTCCCAGCTTAGATGGCGGCACCAAAGTTTCTTCGCTTAACCGGCTCAGTGATTCCGGCGGTATTATGCCGGTTACGGCCAAGTAGATGGAAGCAGCCGCGGCATAGATGTCAGTCCAGGGGCCCTGGTTGCCGCGGCTGTGGTACTGCTCTTCCGGGGAGAAACCGGGTTTCATGATCACCGACAAACTGCGGCTCTGTTCGCCGACAGCCTGGCGAGCGGCGCCAAAGTCAATTAAAACCACTCGCCCTCTTTTGTCGATTAAGATATTGTCAGGGCTGATGTCGCGGTGAAGAATGTCTTCTGCGTGCACTTCTTTTAAGGCATCTAAAACAGGCACGAAGACTGTCAGGGCCTGTTTAAAGTAAAGGGGTTCTTTTCGCTTGGCCAGGTATTCTTTTAAGGTTACTCCTTCTATATATTCCATGACAATATAGGCGGTGCCGTTGGCTTCAAAATAGTCTCGCACCCACACTATACCCGGGTGCCCGGCAAAACGGGCTAAGGTGCGGGCTTCTTCCAAGTATTTATCGAGCCCGTATTGAAAACTGTCCGCAAGTTCTTTTTTGTAAACGCTGATTGTTGCTTGCCCGGTGGCACGTGAAGCCATGTCGATGGGCAGGTATTCTTTAATGGCCAGTTTTAGGTTCAGTTTCCGGTCCCAGGCAATATAGGTGATGCCGAAACCACCCTGGCCCAAAGCCCGGCCTAAAAGATACTTGTTCTCAAGCACGGTGCCAGGGGGCAGGTGCAGGGCCGCTTCGGGGGCGGCTCCTTCTGCGTAACCACAGAAAGGGCAAAGCTTAGCTGTTCCTTTTTGCTCCATGCATCCCATGCAAATATTTGTTAAATCGACCTTGATCACTCCCGTTTTTATGGTACCAGAAAACAATCTGATTTACTGTTCATATACCTGCATTTTTCAGGTTTCAAACAATTTAAAAAATCGACCGTTATAATTCAGTATAAAAGAAAAAAGGCAAGAAGCAACATCTAATATTGAATACAGCCCAGTGTTTTCAAATGCTTGCTTCTACCACAGTCAATGAAGCCTGGCAAGATATCGAAAGTCATAAATGAGTATGAGAGAAACAGCTGCTGCACCCTTTTAACTATTCAACAGCTTTTCGGCACGTTCAACAACCGCCGTGACGGTCATCCCCCGCTTTTCCATTACCAGTTGTCCCGGGGCCGAAGCGCCAAAGTCATCCAGGCCGATCACGGCACCCCTGCTGCCGGTAAAGCTTTCCCAGCCCATGGGCAAAGCCGCTTCAACAATGATCCTGGCCTCAACATCCGCCGGCAGCACCTCTTCGCGGTAAAGTTCGTCCTGGGCCAGGAAGAGCTCCCGGCTGACCATGCTGACCACGCGCACACGATATCCCTTCTCCTGGAGGGCTTCTTTGACTTCCAGGACCAGGCTGAGTTCCGAACCGCTTGCGATAAGAATCAAATCAGGCCTTTCTCCTTCTTCCCGGCTTATAATATAGCCGCCCCGCAGAGCCCCTTCACCGGTGCCCTTGAGCTGAGGCAGTTTCTGGCGGGAAAGAATTAGCGCTGAAGGCCCACAGCGGCGCTGAAGTATATGCAGCCAGGCAGCTGCTGTTTCTGCACCGTCCGCCGGCCTGAGTACCTGCATATTGGGAATGGAGCGGAGATTTGAAAGCTGCTCGATTGGCTGGTGTGTGGGCCCGTCTTCGCCCACAGCCACACTGTCATGAGTATAAACAAAGGCTACAGGCAAACCCATAATTGCCGCAAGGCGCACGGCCGGTTTCATATAATCGAAAAATACCAGGAAAGTTGAACCAAAAGGTCGCAAACCGCCGTGCAGGGCGATGCCGGATAAAGAAGCGGCCATGGCGTGTTCGCGAATACCGAAGTGGATGTTACAGCCGGAGGGATTGTCGGCCTGGAAATCGCCCCGCTCTTTAAGATAAGTTTTTGTCGAAGCATTAAGATCGGCGGATCCGCCGATCATATTGGGCAGGTACTGGGAGATCACCTGCAGTACTTTACCCGAGGAAGATCGGGTCGCGTCCGCTTTATCGCCAAAATCCCACAGGCGGGAATCATTGGCCAGGTCCTCCGGGACCTGTCCGGAAAACCAGGCATTCCATTTTTCCTCCAGGTCCGGATACTCTCGGCGATAGTCCTCAAAAAGCGAGTCCCATTCACTTTTTCTGGCGGTAAGCGTCTCTTTGAGACCGGCAAAGTGCTCATATACTTCAGCAGGCACATAAAAATCGGGCTCGAGAGGCCAGCCCAGGTTCTTTTTAGCAAGGGCAACTTCTTCTTCGCCAAGGGGGGCCCCGTGTACTCCCGCTGTGCCCTGTTTGTTCGGCGAGCCATAGCCAATAACAGTGCTGACCATAATTAGACTGGGCCGATTTGCTTCTTCCCTTGCCTCGGCAATTGCTTCCTCCAAAAGTTCAATCCGGTTGCCGCCCGCAACTTGCAGCACCTGCCAGCCGTAAGCTTCGAAGCGACGGCCTACATCCTCGGAAAAAGCAAGATCGGTGCTGCCGTCAATGGTAATTTTATTGTCATCGTAAAGGCAGATCAATTTATCAAGCTTAAGATGGCCGGCCAGGGAGGCGGCTTCGGAAGTGATCCCTTCCATCATGCATCCGTCGCTGGAAAAAA
>PUKV01000198.1 GCA_003550645.1 Syntrophomonadaceae bacterium
CCTTGTTGAGAGCAGAAATTTTATCTTCAAGGGCCTGCGTATCTTTCAGCCTGCGGCGCAGCTCTTCCCGCCTGTAATAAGCGCCCAGGATGGCACCGACATTTACTTTGTGGGGGTTATTTATATCACGCCCTCCCCTGGGACCATCCAGGTCCGGGTCCCAGTTAAGCAAAAGGCGGTCATATTCCCGGTTAATTTTCGTTTCAAGCTCCGCCAGGGAAACACCGCCCGATTCATGCAGGGCTGAACGAAGCAGGTCGGAAACGGTTCCAAGCGCTTCCCGGTTCTCTTTCAGCCTTTCGAAGGTCCGGTTCATCTCTTCCTGCCTGGCAAAAAGGACCCCTTTATAGGTTCCGGCGCCAAAGCGCAGCTGTTCTTGCAGCCGTTTCCTGGCCTCTTTAGGATCATTAATTTCGCTTCCGCCGGCCAGGACCATGCGCTCTTCCCTGGCTCCTCCCCAGGCACAGCTGTAGGAAAAAACTTCACCGGAAGCTGCTTCAACTTCGATTTCCACCCGGGCTGTATCCCCGGCCGGATAGGGCAGGCAGTTCTGCAGGAAGTTCTTCCACTCCTTACTTGATTTAGCGGTGCTGCCGGGCAGAAATAAAACGGCATAAATGGCATTGATCAAGGTACTTTTACCGGCCTCATTGGGCCCAAGCAGAACGTTCAGGCCCCGGTTAAACGTGTAGGTTTTATCAGCCACCGCCCCGAAAGGAGCCAGGCGCACTTTCCTGATGATCATCGCTTCACCTCTTCAACCAGGCGATAAGCGGTTTGCAAAGCCTCGGGGTTTTCTTTTTCAGCCAGCCGGTTTAAGAACCGGTAGGGGAACGAACCTTCAGGATAATTAGCAGCAATTACCGCAGGGGTAATTTCTACCGTCAGTTCGCTATCGTCTATTTCCAGGTAAAAAAGCGCTTCACGCAGGCTGTTGTAGGCAGTAAAACGAGCATTGTAATCATCTTCAGCCAGGGTCCCGGAGAGCTTTAACTTGACCAGGGTCTGCCTGCCTCCGGGTAGGTCAGCCAATTCTCTTTGCAGGGCTTGAAGATCTTCCCGGGCCTGGATGTGTTTATCTATTTCCAGGAAGCGAAACCGGCCCGTTTCAAGCAACCGGGTGTATGATTGACCCGATTCGTCAATTTCAGCGATCCAGGCCCTGCCGGTATGGCGGCAGTCGAACCCGTCCGGTTCGGGGGTGCCGCAGTATAAAAAGGGCCTGTTTTCAGCCTCCTTTTGATCGGGATAAGCAATGTGGGTGTGGCCCAGGCAGACTTGATCCAGGTTGAGGGCAGCCAGTTCCGCCTCTTCCATCGGGTAATACTGGCTTTCAAAATCAGGTGAAATCCCTTTAACTGCGCCGTGGGCTACGCCGATATGCCATTTTCCCGGCGGCTTATCAGCAAGCTCTTTAATCCAGTCCAGGCGGTTGGCCGGAGAATGCTTGGCATCACAAGGAGCAGGATAAAGGACGGCTTCAACCCCGTAATCATGAAGGAGATAAGGTTTCATTTCTGAAAGTAAGATCAACTCTTCCGGTGCTCTTTCTTTAAACTCGGGCCAGAGCGATCCATATGGCTCATAATAATCATGGTTGCCGGGCAGGATGGCAGCAGGGCCCTCAAAACGGCTTAAAATCTCCACTGCCCTTTTAACCACCGCAGAGGCCACATTAGCCCGGTGGAACAGGTCCCCGGCAATGATCATTAACCGGCACTGCTCTTCATTCGCCCGCTCTACCAGTTCAGAAAGAGTTTCAAACCTGGCCTCTACCAGCTGCTCCCTGACTTCATCCGGGTAAGCACGGTTTCTAAAAGTCATGCCCAGGTGCAGATCTGCCGTATGCAAGAATTTAAGGGACACTTTAAAACCTCCCCGGTGTATTTTATCCAGGTATCAAGCGGCTACTTTTAGTATTCGCGCATGGCCGGGCAAACCCTTTTAGAAACTGACAGATCCAGGACAGGATCATGTTGTTTAAACCGCCGGTTAATGACTGGAACACCTGCATTTCTTCACTTTGCATCTTCCGCACCACTTTAAGTATAATGTGGATAGGAAGCACTTTGATAAAACCTTTAGCCAGCTTAAATTTGAACTTAAGCTTGAACGAAAAATGCCTGTTAAACTGCCTTTAAGGGTGTGATTTGAAATGAGCAGAGAAAAAATCGAAATGCTTGCGCAGCTGATCGAGAAAAGTAAGGATATTGTAGTTTTTACCGGTGCGGGAGTGAGTACAGAATCCGGGGTGCCCGATTTCCGCAGCCCGGGCGGGATCTGGGACCGGTTCGATCCCAATGAAATGACCTTCCAGAAGTTTGTATCTTCTGAAAAAAGCAGGCGCAAATACTGGGACCTGTTCAAGGCCACCTACAAGGAATTTCAAGGCATTGAACCAAACCGGGCCCACCTGGCTATAGCCGAGCTGGAAAAGCGGGGCCAGCTGAGCGCAGTTGTAACCCAGAATGTAGAAGAACTGCATCAGAAAGGGGGCAGCAGCCTGGAAAAAGTCCTGGAACTGCACGGCACGATGTGGAAAGTACGCTGTCTTGACTGCGGCAAGGATTACCCCTGGGAAGAAGCATACAGGCTGCTTGAACAGGGAGAAATCCCCGGCAACTGCCCGGATTGCGGTGGGCTTTTCAAGCCTGCTACCATTGCCTTCGGGCAGCAGCTGCCGGTGCATACCTTAAAAGAAGCCCAGGAGCGAAGCCGCAGCTGTGACCTGTTTATCAGCATTGGGTCGTCCCTGGTAGTCTACCCGGCGGCATTAATGCCCCAGATGGCCAAAGAATCAGGGGCAGCCCTGGTCATCATCAACCGGGAACCTACCCCCTTTGATGATATTGCCGACCTGGTTATCCATGCTCAGGCCGGAGAGACGATGAAAACTGCAGTTGATCTGGCAGGCCAGGAATGATCAAATTCTCCAGGTCGTGATCAAGTCCTGGATTTGTAGTATAATGAGGAATATTGTTTGACCACACTAAAACAGGGACGAAACCATGCATAAAGATTTAAAAGAGATCAAAGCTGAACTAGAGCAGATCCTGGCTGCGCTTGATTGCTTGACAGTTTACCGGCGGGTATTTGAGGACGGCGCTCTTATTCAGCTGAAGGAATTATTAAAACGTACCCTGGACGAAGGGCGGGCTCAAAAGTTTATCCTCTTTATCGATGATCTATCTTTTGAAGAAAATGAAACAGAGTTTAAAGATTTAAAAGCATTGCTGGAAGGCAGTATCGCAAAACCGCCGGCCAATGTCCTGGTTTATGCCACCTCGAACCGGAGAAACCTGGTGGCAGAATTC
>PUKV01000261.1 GCA_003550645.1 Syntrophomonadaceae bacterium
CAGATCCGCACATTGTAAACCCCGTTTACCTTCATCAGGCATGATGAACAGTTGCCGATGGCACAAAAGAAGCCTCTTGGACGCTTCAAGTTGTGGCTGTGGCTTAACACCCGCACCCCGGCGGCGTGAAGCGCAGCGGCAATTGTTTCCCCTTCAAAAGCCTGGATTTGGCGGCCGTTAAAGGTAAAGCTGACCGGCTTGCCCCGCTTAAAATCAATAATCGGGTGTTCCTCAATTCTCAAGTTTTTTCCCTCCTGCCAGTGTTGTTATCCCTGTCTACACTATCATATGCGATTTTACAGCCTAAGCAACCATAAAAACTGCTGATTTATAAAACAGCAATTTTTATGCCAAGGAAAGAGTAAACATAAACAACTTGGAGCCGGCACAGCAAGAAACCAGTCAATTGAAGAAAGTATTAACATGAAAATTTTTTCTCGTTAACACTACAGCGAAATTTATATCGTTGAACTTGACTCACTAAGCCAAGAAAAAAGTTCCAGCGTATTTCTTTCGGTCTACGCATTGCTTCGGGGCATTCAAATGGGTCCCATGCCACCGCTGAAATCTTAATCCTGAGCGATGGATGGTGAATTTCGAATTTATAAATTTTATAAGAGGAATTTATAAGTATTTATAGAATATACAAATCTATGGCAGGAGGATAGATGCTGTCAGCACGTTGACATATGTCACTGGATTGACAGTGCATGTATCTTTCATATTAAAGGAAAACTTCCGGCAATGCCAGCTGATTGACACTGTGTTCTGTCACCGGCACAAATAAATAACCAATGGTCTCCTGCACCACGGAAGTACAAATTGCTGTTGTGTGGCATTATATCTACAGTTTCTGTAATATTGGCAAACAACCTCATGTTAGTCAAGTGTCATCTAAAATTACCCTTGAAGCTTTTACTATGGTGGCATATCAATTGCTTATTTAATAGACATCGTCACCTGTTTTCCAGATTTTTAACTTTTGAAAGGGGGAATACATAAGAATAAACCATCTCACAAAGTGTTTTGCTCATTTTTCACGAACTTTACAACCGAATAGTGATCAAGCAGAAACATTAATTGACAAAAGAATACTGCAAGACTAATACGTCCTTTATCATTAGTTCCTGTATTAATGCTTTAATTGTTGAAAGGAGGAATTTATTCTATGTCTAACGGACAAAGAGAAGAATGGGGCGGCAGAATGATGATCATTATTGCCGCCATCTCCATGGCCGTCGGCGCCGGAAACATCTGGAGGTTTCCAAGAGTGGCGGCTGAATGGGGCGGAGGTTCATTTCTAATCGCCCTCACCATTGCCCTTGTATTATGGGCCATTCCACTTTTGATGGCAGAATTCTACATGGGTCAGAGAACACAGCTTGGTAACATTGGTGCTTTCCGTGACTTTATGGGCAAAAAATTTGCCTGGGTGGGCGCCTGGATGGCCCTGGTTTGCATCGGTATTGCCTTCTATTATTCCGTCGTAACCGGATGGGCTCTGCGTTACTTTGTTTATGCCCTGGGCGGCAACATTGAACCTGGTATTGACGGCGCAGCCTTCTGGGAAGCTTTCCTGGCTAACCCCGTGGAAACAGTCGGTTTTCACCTGGTGGCAGTTGTTGTCGTTTTCTTAGTAATCTACCGGGGAATTAAAGGTGGACTGGAAAAAGTCTTAAAAGTCCTTTTACCATCCCTTTTTGTAATTATAATCATTTTGGCCATCCGGGCCATGATGTTACCCGGAGCAGCAGAAGGTCTCCGCTACCTCTTCGTTCCTGATTGGAGCCTGCTGGTTAGCGGAAGGGTCTGGCTGGAAGCATTTACCCAGGCGGCCTGGTCCACCGGAGCCGGCTGGGGACTGCTCCTGGTTTATGCCGCTTATGCCAAGGCTAAAGAAGACGTTGGAGTCAACTGTACCATTATCGGCTTTGCCGACGTTCTGGCCGGTTTTATTGCCGCAATCGCGGTTCTTTGCACCGTCTATGCCCTGGCTCCTTCCATCGAACTTGCCGAAGAAGCCCTGGCAGCAGGAAACGTAGGGCTGACCTTCATCTATATTGTTGAACTGCTTGCTGTCATGCCTGGAGCGCAAGTAATTGCACCCCTGTTCTTCCTGGCCCTGTTCATGGCTTCAATTTCTTCCTTGATTGCCATGGTAGAGCTTATTACCACCAACGTCATGAACTTCGGTATAGACCGCAAGAAAGCTGCAGTTTATGCCGCGATCGCAACCTTTGTTTTCGGTATTCCTTCTGCCCTCAGCATTGACTTCCTGGACAACCAGGACTGGGTCTGGGGTGTTGGTCTACTGATCAGCGGTTTGTTAACTGCCGTAGCGATGATGAAGTTCGGCGTGGAAAAAGCGCGCGCGCAAATCAACGAAACCAGCGACCTGCATATCGGCGGGTGGTGGACTTTCCTGATCAGGATTATCCCGCTGATGTTCGTCGTTATTTTCGGCTGGTGGGTAATGCAGTCTATTGAATGGTACCCGGATGACTGGTGGCATCCCTTTGAGTTATTCAGCACCGGCACCATGGTCTTCCAGTGGGTAATCCTGTTCATTATCTGTTACGCCCTTAACAACTTCTTTGCCAAGAACGTTGTTGCCGGCCCGATGACCAAGAAAGAAGACCGCGAATAATAAGCTTAGCTTGGATATGATTCCGTAGAGAGATCGGGCCTGGCCTGCTCTCTCTACGAAACTCCTTAACCATGAAAAGGAGGAATAAAAATGGACGCTGAAATCATCATCTGGATGATCATCTTTATGGGCGGATACATTGGCATCCTGGGCTACTTCGTCAGTGTGGCCATGAGATCCGACAACGGTTAACAAAAAACCAAGGTAAATAAAACAACAATTAGTTTGGAGAGGCGGCAGCATAAAAGCTGCCGCCTGTTTTGATCAGGAGTTGTATTTATTGATCTGACGCTCCCTCAAAGCCTTGGCCACAATTATTCCGCAATTACGCTTATAGCTTTGCCGCAAGTTTCATTAACTCTTGCATTCTTCATAATATTGGTTATAATATATAATCATATCCCTGAAACAGCTGTATTACTGGCAGCAACTTTTTCTTGCCTGTAAAGTCGACTGTACAATTATTGGCACGGGAATTGCAGTATAAGTATTTGGATTTTGTTTTCAGATATTTAAATATTCTGAAAGGAGGGGCGCCTATAGGATCGTGGTTAGTAAGAAATAGAGAACTTTAGCAATACGTAGTGTTTTCTGCAATGGTTTTAATCATTTTTACTATTTGAGAGGAGTAAACAAACTATGTCTATCGGACAA